>NZ_JADKPQ010000010.1:0-228661 GCF_015350725.1 Flavobacterium sp. CSZ | reverse complement strand
CTTTACAGTAATTTCGTGCGAAACCATTTCACTTTTACAATAGCCATTCTTTACTGTATAATCAATTTTTACTGTTCCAATTCCAGTTCCTGTTACAAGTCCAGAAGCAGTTATTGTTGCACTTCCTGTTCCATTTGTAATAGACCAAACTCCTCCAGATGTATTGTTATAAAATTGAGTTGTAGATCCTATACTAATTATACTTGATCCGCCAGTTATTGCACTTACTATTGGATTTGCATTAATTGTTATTGCAGAAGTAGGCGCTGAGACACAACCTGTCGTACTTGTAAAGATAAAAGTTGCAGTTCCTGAAGAAATACCAGTTACAATACCTTGATTGCTAACCGTAGCTACTGCCGCATTATTGCTGGCCCAGGTTCCGCCTGTTGTAGGTGATAAAGTTGTGGTACCATTTATACAAATAGAATTCGCACCTGTTATACTTACTGCAGTGTTTGCACTAACTGTTACAACAGGACTTGCTAATGAGTTACAACTCCCTGTTTTTGTAAAAGTAAACTTTGCAGTTCCTGAAGAAATACCTTTTACAACACCTGAATTAGTTACTGTTGCAACCGCTTTATTACTGCTGGTCCAGATTCCGCCTGTTGTAGGTGATAATGTGGTTGTTGCGTTGACACATATTGAATTAGGTCCTGTTATACTTGCAACCGGGCAATCATTAACTGTTATTGGAGAAGTTGCCGGTGAAGCACAACCACCTGTCTTAGTATAGACAAATGTCGCTTTTCCTTGGGAAACTGCTTTCACTATTCCCTCATTACTTACTGTTGCAACTGCTGTATTGTTGCTGCTCCAAGTTCCTCCTGTAGTAGGAGATAATGTTGTGGTTCCATTTATACAAATAACTGTTGAACCTGTTATACGAACTGGTGTGATTGAACTTACCGTTATCGCTTGTGTTGCTATTGAAGAACAACTACCCGTTTTAGTATAAGTAAAACTTACTAATCCTGGCGAAATACCAGTTACAATACCTGAATTACTTACTGTGGCAACTGCTCTATTACTACTGCTCCATGTACCTCCTGTTTTTGGAGATAATGTTGTGGTTCCGCTTACACATATTAAACTTGGTCCGGTAATACTTGCAACCGGGCAATCATTAACTGTTATTGCAGAAGTTGGCCATGAAGCACAACCATCTGTTTTGGTAAATATAAATGTTACTTTTCCCGCAGCTTTACCCTGAACTATACCTGCATTATTTACCGTTGCTATACTTGTATTAGTACTGCTCCATATTCCGCCAGAAGTTGGAGATAGTGTTGTTGTTCCATTAATACAAATAACGTTTGCACCTGTTATACTAACTGCTGTATTTGGATTTACTTTAACTGCTGGTGTTGGCAATGATGCGCACCCACCTGTTTTTGTAAAGGTAAAAGTTGCTGATCCTGAAGAAATTCCTTTTACAATTCCTGCATTACTTACTGTTGCTACAGTATTATTGCTACTAGACCATGTACCTCCTGAATTAGGTGATAATGTAGTGGTTTCATTTATACATATAATACTTTGTCCTACTACTTCTGCTTTTGCTGTGGCATTTACTACTATTGGAGAGGTTGCCTCTGATGAACAGCCTCCTAATCTGGTAAAAGTAAAAGTCGCTGAACCTGCTGAAATTCCTTTAACGACACCTAAATTATTAACTGTAGCCACTGCTGGGTTATTACTGCTCCAGGTTCCGCCAATTATTGGAAACAAAGTAGTAATACCATTTATACAAATTGAAGTTGGTCCTGTTACACTTGCAGATGGCACCGAATTCACCACTATCGTTCTATAGCTACCACCTTTACAATTTGAATCGTCAGAGTCATATTTTAAAATAAAAATACCTGCTCTTAAAGCTCTAACCAATCCGTTGTTACTTACAGTTGCAACTAATTTATTCGAAACTGACCAATTTCCTGAATGTCCTGCATGATTGGATAGATTTGACACACTAAATTGTGTTTGTGAACCTGCGCATATATTATCATCTCCTCCAATAATAGCTCCTACGGGATTTCTTTTTCCCAAATTGCTACCATAACTATTTTTTTCATTATTTTGAGAAAACAAAACCGTTACTGAAAACAAACATAACAGTATATAGATTGACTTATGAAATACTTTCATTTTATATTAGTTTGTTTTTAAGTTAACTGTAGATGCTTTTGGTTTACAAGGCACAATTTGTTTTTTAACCACTGCTTTTTGGTTTGCTTCTATTTTCAAACTTTTTCTACCTGTGTGCGATTGTTTTGTTGAAACACTCACCTCATTAAGTTTTAGCTGATCTTGAAAATCGAAATGAGAAGCTGCACCACAATTGGATAAATCATAATCCTCAAATCCATCAGAGGCTAATTCACTATATTTAGTGTTAGAAGCTACAGCGACAGGAAAACGATTATTATATCCGTATAAAGCAGATGAATAACGATATAAAGCATCCCTATTTTCAACTTCTTGTCCATAAGGACTATACTGTGTAACCTCAGAGGCAAAAGTCCATTTTTTAAATTCCTCTCCCGTTGTAATATTCCACTTATCGGAGAAAACATAAAACGGAGAAAAATCAGTAAAATAGCCCGTTTTACGTGGAGTTGGATCAATTGTGTAATTTCTACCTGTTAGATATGCGTAAGACTTATTTGCTCTCCAATTACCCAATACATTATAAAGATACGGATTATAGGAGCGCTTAGCAACAGCATCTAAATCTTCACTAATTGACTGGGTTTCATATCCAAATGCTAATTCCCCATTTACAAAAGTCATTTTTGGTAAATTACATTCACATTGCGAGGGCCATTGATTGTTATATTCTATTGCAGATGCATTAACGATACGGTCATTGGCTGTCTGTGATGAAAATGGAGCCTTACCGATATCTCCCTTTATTCCCGTTATTTTATTATTACCATCATAATTATATAAAGGATTTCTCATAGAAGTTATACTAGCCATAGATGCCATCTGCATATTACGGTGTCCGGAACGAATAATTTTTATTTTTCCTGCATTTACCGTACTGCCTTTAATAAGGAGTCCTTTACTATCTAATAACTGAAAGCTAGAAGCATTAACTTCTACCACCCAGCCTTTAAGAGCATTTATTTTATCTTCTCCATCCAGTCCCGGAGTTGTTCCGCTTAACCAAACTTCATCTCCATCAATTAAATAATCAGACTCTTTATGATCTCCTTCAAATTGATATTGATCATTTCCTGTTTTTAAAACCTTCCATTCTAATCCGGCATTCATAGCTGCTTGGCTCATTCCATCGTAGCTCCAGTAAGCAGGAAAATTAAAATTAAAATATTTATCATTATACTCATTTACCGTTTCTGTTAGCAAAACATCTCCGGTATCTGCATCCCAAGCAAGGTTTTTAGTTGATACTATTGATCCTAAATCATACGCTACTTTTTCTGCCAGTATGGCCGAAGTATGAACGACTTTTGTCGTTACTGCCGTTCTCATCAAGGTTTCATGTTTAGAACGTGAAGGCACTATTGTTGGTATTACTACCACAACTATTGTAAAGGGTAATGTTGCCACATTCACAGCGACACCATTTGTTGAAGTAACGCTTTTATTTTCTCTAAAATCGTTAATTACATCATAATCAACTCCTACAAGTTTACTTCCTATCACTCCTTTAGAATCTACTGTTTTTACAGTATTATTTAATAATCCATAATTTTTAGTTTCAGGATTTGCACCGGTAGTACTATAATTGTAATCTACTCCTGATATTGCTTTCTTTTGCCCTTCTCCATATACGCGCTGGTTTTTCATCTTACCGTCCATATCATTGGTATGAATAGAATAACCCTGAGATAGTGTGATATAATCCTTAACATTCAAATTAATCAAGTTGGCAAGAACTCCAGAAGATTTATGACCTCCTGATAATACGGTTCTGTCTACTATGGTTGGAAAATCATTAGAAGTATAAAATTCTGTGACAACTTTACCTGTAGCATGTTTCTTTACAACTGATCCGTACGATGGATCTTTAGTATTTTCTCTGGCTAAATTACTTACTTCTACCCTGCTGTATGTAACCTTTGGAGAAGGAAAAAATGACTCCCCAAAAGGTTCCTCGACATAATTATCAGTATCTGGACCTAACAATAATTCTGGGTTATTTTTATCATAAAAAGGTTTTACAAATGGATTTTCCTTAGATCCTAAAGGCTCATAAGTAGCTACTCCTGATGATTTATCTAATGGATTACCATCCTTATCCACAGCATTATATGAATACTCCTGCCCGTAAAACTGCTTGTATGTATCAGATCCCGGATGCCCGGTCATCACATCCCATTGGTCATAAATCATTATTTTTTTTACTCTGCTTCCGCCACCTAATTTCTTGTTGTCAGGATGGCTTAACCTTACCCATGATTTACCTGTAATAAAATTACTTGCAATTCCGTTTTCTTGTAATTGCTTATTTGGACTTGTAAAAATCTTAAGCAAAGCAGGAAGCCAGCCTACTAATTCTGTAACCAGACCTTTTAGATTACTAGTATCTTCTTCATTATCCATGCTATATACTAACCTATTCAGGTTTTTTCTACCAAATCCCCATCCTGTTTTGGATATTGGATTTACTTCTTTCTTTCCGTTTAATCCATCTTCTTTTCTAACCTTTTCAAGCGGAATAGCTACATATTGCTTTCCGTTAAATTCATTAAAGGCATAATCATCTATCTTTTTACTCAGCCTCATATAACCGGTAACGTAGTCATATTTATCGGTTTGACTAATCCCAGGCTTTGGATCTGGATTAACCATATTAAGTAAAAACCTAAAATACAAAGGATTATCTTCATCACCAATAGTTTTAAGGTACTTACTAAAGAAAGTTGAAGCTATATCAGAATTTCCATTTGAAGCATTTTCAACAATTTTGTGATCTAATTCAACATAAATATAATCTCCCAAATCTTTTTTATCAGGAATGTTAGAATCATTAATGTTTGCTGCTGTAAAATCACTTTTGCTGCCACTACCCACAACTTTAAACATCTGCATTACATCTTTGTTTTGTACTTTACTGTAGTCGTCAGATTCATAGTTCAATTCCATAATACCACCAGATGGTAAATGAATCGATTTTAAGAGCCAGACCGATGCATTATTATTCGTAGTGACTTTTTCTTTTTGATCGACAAAAGGATATTCTGCATTTGATAAAGCATCCATTGTACCAACTCCTGTTTTCTCGTTGATTTTTTTATAATTTCCCCAAACATCATAAGCTTTCATGTCATAATTAGGATTGTTATTTTCATCATTTGATAAATTATAACCTGGCTTAGAAGCGTCAAATTCAGAAGCATAATTAAAAACATATGGAGTATATTCTCCCATTTTAGATTTTTTGTAGGTAAAATAAACTTTATCCAAGGTTAATTTTCCTTGCTGTCCTTTAAATTCTGCTTTGCCTTTATTTTTATTATTATCAATTCCTTGACAAAGGCTATAACTATATTTAAAATGTGCTTCTTTAATAGGAGTTGCACTATCTCCTTTTGCTAAGTATTCTGGTTTTGAGTACAATGAAATCTTGTCCAGTTTATATACTGGAGTTGTTTCATCTATTCCTCCGTTTTCGTCTTTAACTCCGTAACCATCATTTCTTGCAGAAAGATGAAATATTGCAATATGTGTTTTAGTTACTATTTTCTTGATATACAATAGCTCTTTCTCACCATATAAATAATTGGCTTTATTATCTTTTTTGCTTGAACGCAATCCTTCATCAAAATTGGCCAGATTCTTTTCAAAGGGAATTCTCCATCTGTAGTTATGTTCTCTATCGACAGATTTATTTTCATATTCAAAATTAGTGTAGGTACCTAAATCGTCATCTGAAGGTCCATTTGCACTAATATCCTGATAATCTGACGACAAAACAGATGTTAATAAATACGTATGCGCATATGCCGGGGTAGTTACTCTGTTAAAGTATTGATCTCCCCCTTTGCTATTTCTGGCAGAATTGTCTACACCCGGACTATATTCAATTAAACCTCTCTTGGCTTTAACCTCTCTGTATTGATCTTTATCACTAACATCAAAAGTTACTTCTTTTTTAAGACTATTGTAAGCCGCAAGTCCATAAACATAACGATCTCCTCCTTCTTTGGTAATTTTAATCTCTGCAGTGTGATTGTCTTTTGCAAACTCACTAAACTGTTTTGAAAATCCAAAGTTTTCAGCTTCAGCTTTCGTTAACTTATCAATAGATTGGTTTCTCGCCAGCCTTGTTTTTCTGGCCACCTGATTTGTATTTGCAATAGCTCCTTTATTTGTAGAATAATTTAGATTTGTTTTTTTATCAAATCCATTTCCTTCAATTCCCAGCAAAATCGGGTCGTAACTACCTAATTGCTTTTCAAATAAATCTAATTCTTTATCGGTATGAAAACCTCCAATATTTTTAAAAAACACCTTTTCATAATCTGGCGTATTATTCTTTTTTTCTTTAAATCTTCCTAATGCCGGATTCGAGTTTGACCATAACGCGCTGTAGCTATCACCTATGGTAACTGACACATCAACACCAAAGTGAACACCTCCACCACCACCAAATTCTAAACCTAATGATCCACCGGCACTATCGTCGTTTGTTTCATTATCATAAACATATCCAACCTGCGATTTATAAGGACGATACATTCCTGAAATTCCCTGTCCCTGAATACTATATATATCGTAAGTATTATTTGTAATGGGAAGCGAAGTTGTATTTTTACTAAATGTTCTGTCTTTTTCTCTGTTAAAATCCAAAACTGCAGATCTGGGAGCACTATAAGTGTTTTCAAAACCATAGGCTTTTTCTACTTTATATTTCTCAGAATTCTTTATTCCTTGAGAAGTTCTATATCCTGAAAATTTAAATCCTGGCTCTATACTCCAGACTTCCCCTTCGATATTGGTACTAAACATAAAGTTCGAAGAAACCATACCTATACGCTTTGTTGGTGTAAACGAGGCATTATTAAATGACACCGAACCAGATACTCCATTACTTGAATTAGTCTGAACTTTTGTTTTATCCTCTTTACTTTTATCCTGATTCGATTTTGTAGTAAATGTAGCTCCCAAGGTCATACTTTCAACACCTCTTCTATTATTATAACTAACTCCCGCATTAACTCCCGGAGTACCATTATCTGTCTCTGTTCCAATTCTTTGAGAAAGAGAGATACTCGGAGACACAGTTACACCCTCAGATGCAGAAGATGAAATATTTGTGCCAACACTAAGATTTTGGCTTATTTGATAAGAGAATCCACCATTTACGGCTACCCCAAATCCGTCATAATTATTATATTTAATGCCTATCCCTGCATTTATTTTTGCTTCTTTCAAACCAACAGCAGCAAGAAAGACATTAGCACTCGAGCCCACTGTAACATTTGGCTTCATGCTATTTTCATAAATCATTTCATCTCCGTTAAAGTCATCCGGCAGACCTCTTAGCTGTCTGGAAATCTGACCTACGTTTAGATCCCATCCAAGCCCTACCCACGAAGCTTCCTGATCCATACCTACTCCAGAGTTATAGGCCAGATTTAAAGGATAACCTCCAACATCCATAATTGGAATATTATAATTAAAATCTCCACTTGAAAGGTCAACCATATCTGATGTTCCTATTGGGGTAAAGGATTCAAACTCTGGTTGTGATGGTCCTCCTGTCAATGCATAAATCTGCATAGGCTGAAACGTTTCTAAAAGAATCATCATAGCTAAATAAATAGCAATCGTTTTTTTAAACTTACTTCTTTTCACTTGTTGAATCATAATGCTAATGGGGTAAAAGGATCTTTGAACTTAAATTTTAATGTCCCTTTTCTAAAAAGGTGATCATCGTAAATCAATTGTATTTTATCGTTAGGATCAATTCCTGAGAAAAACAAGAGTACTTTTTGTAATGGAGCAACTTTATAGCTACGCTCATAGTTAGCACCGGAACATCGTATGGTATCTCTTTTTGAAGTCACTACATAAAAATCTTTATCAAGACCAAATGACATATATTTAACTGCATCGGTATAATTGAGTCCGGTAAATTCTTGATCAAGTAAATCTTTTTCTTCATCGTGCTGAAATGTAAATTCTATAACACGTTCTGTTTTGTTCTCTTCGTAAAGAGAGTCGATATGATGTAGATTTTCTATTCCCTGAGACTTTAATAAAAAGTATTGAACAGGAACTTCTATAGCTGTAAAACCAATATCATCAACAACTTGCGTATAAGATCTGGATTTCCAGCCAATTTTTTCAAGATTAAAATAACGGTCTCTAATCTCAGAATCCTGATTTTTGTTTTCATCTTTTTTACAGGAAACAAGAAGTAAAATAAAAAATGTAAAAGCCAAACGCCTAAATACCTTCATACTTTTTATTTAAGTAAGTAATAAGATCGTTTGTAACGTCAATTTCTTCATCTGCAAACAAAATCGTTTGTTTATTGTCAGAACCTATAATTAATTGATAATTTCTATCTTTCGAGAATTGTGCAGAATAGCTCTTTATTCTTGCCCATATTTTAGTGCTTTGTTCAGCGGCAAAGAATTGATTGAATTGTTCTAATTCTTCTTTGTACTGAACAAATTGCTGCATTGTTATTTTTTTTTCAGAAATAGATAATCCCGGATATTGAAGTTTGCTATATAAAGAATCAACTTTTGATTTTTTTAAGTTAAATTCTTTTTCGCCAGAATTTTTCAACTCTTTTGTCATACTAAAATCGTTAAAGAGTTTAACGTTGTCTACATACACAGTTTTGTTTTTTTGTGTATAAGTATAAGTTAAATAAAAAATGACAATAGCTATTAACAGCACATTACATACTAATAATGCTTTGGTGGTATTTTTAATCACAGAATAAATTTGTTAAATTTGGGATGAATGCAAAATTTTTTATCAATCGATAAAATCTGTTATTTTATTTATAAATGTATTTTCACTGTATGTTAAAACGTAATTCTTTTCTAAAAACCTAAATCAAAAACGCTTGTTTTACTTTAATCTCAAACAAAATTATACCTTTTCCTTTTCCAATAAGGTGGCGAGTTGCGAGTTATGTCAACTTGAATTCTTTTTGTTTATTAATCATAAACTTGTTATTAATTTGTTAACGGGAGCAAATCTATATTTTAATTATTGAATTTAATTACGGCTTTCCTCATTCAAGGCTACTTCTTATTAAAAAAAAATATAAAACACTGAAAAACAAGTGCTTAAAATTAAAAAAATATTTTTTTTTTAACGTATTACTTGAATTTAAAAGAAAAATTGTCAAATTTAAAACACTTTGACAACTAAATAAGGGAGTAATTTATATATAAAAACCTCTAAAAAAAATGAAAGTATTTCAACAAAAAAAGAGTAAAATTCTTAAAATGAAATTAGAGTCAAAACGTTAATAATTTCGAAACAACAAATCAAATGAGTTGTTTTATTAATTACAAAAAATGAGTTATAATAACGCACCACTATTTTTATAAAAAGGCTATTACCAAAATATTAAAATAAGACTACCTTCTTTAAAGCAGTTTTTACATCATTCTTTATTTTGCAAAAATATCAATTCTTCACATTTCCTTATTTCATATTAAATAAAAGCGATTAAAACAAAAAAGTATCCTAACAGATATAATTTTGGTGTTCCTTTTTTTATTTATTGACTCTGTAATTACCTACTTCTATTTTAAATTCTAATATAACTCATATAAATAGCCAAAATGCTGCAAAAAAAAATAAAAATGCATTATTTAAAAACATAAAAAACTGACATACAATACATTAACACAAAAAAACAATACCAATGTGGAAAACCGTAAAACAATTTGAAAAATATAAAATAGTTTTGTCCCCAAAGATGACCTGTTTATGAAAAGTATTGTAGTAGGAGAGTAAAAAACATCTATTTTAATATAAAGTATATTGCTCACATTTAAAAATTAAAGTCGCCCCCTTGAAAACATATACTATACCACGTTTTACAGCTATCATTTTAGCTTTCATTCTATTTTCTTTCGCAGATCCTTATTCTATTAAGCGAATTTCTGACAAAGATTACAGATATGAATTTTATACTACTAGCAAAAAAGTTACCGCTAAGAAGAACAAAACTTATTATTGGTTCAAAGGAGGACTTATACATGAAGCACAAGGTGGAATTGCAGGGGATCTACTCCACGACAAGTTTATTAAAATGTATCACAATAATCAACTGGCAGAACAAGGCGAATTTAAAAATGGACTTCGCGTTGGACAATGGAAGACCTGGCATCAAAGTGGTGTTTTAGCCTCTACAACAGAGTATAGCAAGGGTTTGCGTTGTGGGAAATACTTCAGATATAACGAAAGTGGAAACTTAGTCGAAAACGGGAAATTCAGTTCTGATGTAAAAACAGGAAAATGGACCGATACGCAGAGCAAAGATATTACTATTTACAGAAAAGGTATAATTGTTAAGCAAAAAGAAGCGTTCACAAAATCTGAAAAATACAGAATCAAGCACGAAAACACCAAATTGGAAAATGCACAGGATGCTCAAAAAGAGCTCGAAGCAACTTCTGACGCTTTTAAACTTGCCAACTATAAAGCAAAAGCAAAAGAGGAAAAAGAGATTGCCAACGCAAAAGCTAAAAAAGAAAAAGAAGCAAAAATTGCATCAGATAAAACTGAAAGAGCAGCAAGAAAAGAAGCCAGAAAAAAAGCGAAAGAAAATGCTAAAAATGAACCTAAAAAAGATTCAAAAATAGAAAGGTTTTTTAAAAACATTTTCAAAAAGAAGGATAAAGCAACAAAATAATGGTTAAAGCTCATAGTTTGTTGTACGCCATCTATGTCTGCTTAATTGTCTCTATAATTTGTGGAGCACTGTTGTATTTTTCAAACTTATACAATCAGCTTAATTTATATTATAACTTGCAGGAAGAACTTTACATTCAGAATCAATCGGTTTTAAACTTTGCCTTAGGCAATAAAACGGCTCCTGTGGAAATTGAGAAAGATGTAAATTCAGGCATCCAAAGCAGTTACCAAACTAAATCCTACGGATTGCTTTCTTTGGTTTTGGCTCAGTCTTATATTTCAAACGATACGGTCTCTTCGGTACATTTTGTTGGGACCAGAAATATAGATAAAAATGCTGTTTATTTGACTAAATTTTCAAAGTCATTGTCCTATTCGGGCGAAGTAAGACTTGTTGGAAACAATCAATTGCCTAGCACTTTTATTGAAACTTCTTATATCAACAACAGTTTAAACAAACTTGTCACTGAAGGAAAAATTTCTCTTTCAGAGCCAAAATTGCCAGAGATAAATCCCGATTTCAAAAAAATATTTTTCGGTATCAAATCTGAAACGGTAAAACTTACCGATATAGAAAGACCAAAGGATTCGTTGTATTACAATTCCTTTTTTAATATTACAAAAGTGATTCAGGTAAAATCAACCCTGGGCAATATAATATTCAAAGGCAACTTTATTTTACGATCTGAAGACTCTATTCGTGTCAAAAAAAATACGGTTCTCGAAGATGTCATTTTAATTGCTCCAAAAATAACTCTTGAAGAAGGTTTTAAAGGAACTGTTCAGGTATTTGCTACCAAAGGAATCGAACTTGAGCAAAAAGTAACACTTAATTATCCATCGGTATTATGTGTTTATAATGAAAGTCCCGACCAATCTAAAATAAAAATAAAAAAAGAATGCCATATTACCGGGGCCGTCGTTTTATTTGGAAACAACGATACTGAGATTGATAAAAACACAATCGAGATTGATGAGAAAGGTTTGCTTTTTGGCGATTTGTATTGTTCGGGGAAACTCATGCTCAAAAGCAATGTTTACGGCTCTGTTTACACCAACCGGTTTTTTCTGAAAACAGCTTCGTCCAGTTATGAAAACATAATTAGTGATATCGAAATTAATACAGAGAAACGTCCTGCTTATTTTATTTCAATTCCATTATTTAACACTCAAAAAACAACCTATAGTGTTATTAAAAAAGTATTGTAATCTGGCAGCCAATTCTATATTAGAATCTGTTATTGCATTGACGATAATTTCGGTTTGTCTGTATTTTGCCCTTATGATTTTTGCATCGGTTTACACGCCAAAAACATCGGCCAAATTTTATGGCACCCAAAATAAGGTTAACGAACTTTTTTATTTATCCCAATTAAAAAGTGATTCAATAGCCAACGAAGGTGAAGATGATAATCTATTGATAGAAGAAGAATCTGTAAATGATAATCTGAAAAAAATTTCAGTACAATATAAAGACAGTACACAATGTAAATTCGAAAAAAGTTTCTATGTTCAAAATTCGAAATAACACAAAATCAATTCCTGCTTTTTCTATTATTGAAGCCGTTGTTGGTATGGCAATAACAGCTATTATTATGGGGGTTTTGTTTGTTATTTTCTCAATTATTACAGGAAGAATGCTCGATTTTAAAAACCAAAATCAATTGGTTAACGATTTGAACAGATTAACCTATAGTTTAAACAAAGATATTTTTGAGAAAGAAAAAATGACGGTTCTGGAAAGTGAAATTTCCTTTAAAGGATATACAGGCCAAAGGGTTTCTTATCAATTCTCAGAGGATTATATTTTAAGAAACAGCGAAACCTTTATCGATACTTTTAGAATTAAATTGCACAAAATGATTGTAGATACTGTCAAAAGCAAATCACAAGAGTTTGTTTTTCAGAAAGTAAAATTAAATATAGAATCAAACGAGAAGGAACTTGATTTACACTTTTACAAAAGAGTTTATCCAAATGAATTATTAGAAAAACTAAAAACAGAATGAGTTTTGATTTAGCTACATATAAAGCGCCACAGGCTGAGAAAAAGGATTTCAGGATGGAAACCAGTTCTTTGCAGTTCTCTAAAAAACTTTCTGATAAGAAAAAGGAAATTTTTTACAGAGAACTGGGTATGTTATTAAGATCTGGTGTTGATTTTAAAAAAGCACTTGAAATTTTGGGCAACCAGTCTGCCAATAAGTTTGAAAAAGAGCTAATTCTTGAAATTAAAGAAAAGGTAGTGGAAGGAAGAAGTATTTATGAATCAATGCGCGAAACCAATCAATTCTCTGCTTATGAATATTACAGCATTCAAATTGGTGAGGAAACACGAAAATTAGAAGAAGTTTTAGGCGAATTACAAAAGTATTTCAACCGAAAAATTCAGATGAAAAGGCAAATTATATCCGTGATGACCTATCCTAGCATTGTCATGTTGGTCACGATTTTGGTTTTGTATTTCATGTTAAACAAAGTAGTTCCGATGTTTAGTTCTGTTTTTAAACAATTTGGAAGCGAATTACCAAAAAGCACCCAGATTATCTTAAAAATATCGAATCATTCCGGGATGATATTTTCAGTTGTAATCGGGGTCATAATTGCTTTAATTACCACTCATATGCTGTTAAAGGAAAAAGATAGCTATAGGTCGTTGACAACAAAAATGATTTTAAAAATTCCATATTTCGGAAACTTGATTCGCAAAATATACATTTCTCGTTTTTGCCAGGCAATGAATTTATTGATAACATCACGAACAACCTTGATAAATTCATTATCTCTAACAGCAAAAATGATCAGCTTTTACCCTATAGAAATTGCCATCAATCAAATTAAAGAAGACATAACAAGGGGAGCGTCTTTACATGAAAGTTTAAAAAAGCATTCTGTTTTCGAAAACAAAATGGTTTCTATGGTAGAAGTTGCAGAACAAGTCAACCAACTTGAATTAATGTTTGAAAGACTTACCGAGCAATATAATGAGGAAATTAGTCACCAAACAAAGATGATTGGTGTCATTTTAGAACCTATGATTATTATTGTAATTGGAGCTATTGTGGGAGTAATTATGGTCTCTATGTATGCGCCAATGTTCGATTTAAGTAAAATTATAAATAAATAAACGCCATTATTATTCAGATTATATAAGCGTCAATTGATTAACACATTTTAACAAAGAAAAGCAGATGTTAAAGAAGATTAAAAAATACCACAAATTAAACCAACAACTTAAAGTTAAAGCTTATTCTTTAACAGAAATTTTAATTGTACTATGCATTATTGGCATATTGCTTTTGATGGTTTTACCAAATCAAACCTCTGTCATTGGTCAGGCAAAAGCTATCGAGGCTCAAGCGATGCTAAATCAAGTTTATGGTCTTGAAAAAAGTTATTTCTACAGACATTCAAAATATTCAGGCAGTTTGGAAGAAATTGGTTTTGAGCAGGAAAAAACGGTTGAAGAAGGTGGTCAGGCGGTTTACAAAATCGAAATTTTAGAAGCATCAAATGATTCTTTTTCTGCAAGAGCGACCGCCACATCTGACTTAGATAGCGATGGAAGTTTTAATACATGGGAAATAGACAGTAAAAAAATATTAACAGAAGTAACAAAAGAATAAGTTGAAAATAGCCCCAGCCGTCTTATTGCTTTGTTTAGCAGTTGTTTTTATTCAGGATTGGAGATTCCGAAAAATACATGTGGCATTACCACTTGTCATTTTTGCAGTTTCGCTCTTTATAATTACAATTGAAAAATACAATTTATTAGAAATCGTACTCTTTAATACAGGTTTCTTTTTGATTACACTTGGTATCTTGACTATTTATATGAGTTTGAAATCCAAAAAATTTCTTAACCCTTTTCAGCATTATTTTGGATTGGGTGATCTATTGTATTATCTTGCTATTACTCCGCTATTTTTATTAAAAAACTATATTTTATTTTTCATTCTGTCTCTTGTGTTTGCTATTGTTCTGCAATTTTCATTAAAGAAATTCATTAGAGAAGAAACTGTTCCATTAGCTGGATTTTCGGCCTTGTTCTTATTTATTATAATACTGAAAGACAGCTTTTTTGTTTTTCAAAAAATAACTTTATTATAATGGCGCAAGATATAGTAATCCTTCCTGAAGTACAGCACGTCGTTTCTAATGATCTTGCAAATCAATATCGAATATTACCCAAATCTATTTCTGAAAACACTTTAGAACTATATGTCGACAATTCCAATAGCAATGAAGATTCGAAAGATGAATTAGAGCTTTTTTTAGGAAAAAATATCCTTTTCTATCCTATTGACGCCTACGAAATTGAAAAGGCTTTGTCTATTTATTATCGAAAAGAGCGTCCTTTAGCCTCTAATAAATCTCTGAATGTTGACAAAGGTGATTTCCTGGAGAACCTATTGACTGAAGCCAAATCCCTAAAATGCAGTGACATTCATTTTGAGGTTTACGAAAATTCTTCTAGAATTAGGTTTAGAATTGATGGCCAATTAATTGAACGCTATAAAATAGAGCGTGATAATTATCTTGAATTGGTCAATAAAGTTAAGATTAAAGCTAAATTGAATATTACTGAGAAAAGACTGCCGCAAGACGGACGTATAACTAATGAATCTTTTGATATCAGGGTTTCGATTCTGCCAACACTATTTGGAGAAAAAATAGTAATGCGTTTGTTAGGTCAGGATGCCTCAAACATAGATTTAAGCACCTTAGGTTTGCAAAAAGAAGAGCTTGAAAGTTATCTTGAGGCGGTAAAAAAACCAAACGGAATTATATTAATAAGTGGTCCAACGGGTTCGGGTAAAACAACAACGCTATACGCCACATTAAGATTATTAAACGACAGTCGAAGAAATATTGTAACAGTCGAAGACCCGATTGAATATACTCTAAAAGGTATAAATCAAGTCCAACTTAAGGAAGATATTGGACTAACATTTTCTTCAGCACTAAAATCATTTTTACGTCAGGATCCTGATGTTATTATGCTGGGAGAGATTCGTGATTCTGAAACTGCCTTAATGGCAATTCGTGCTTCTCTAACAGGGCATTTAGTTTTATCAACCATACATACAAATTCAGCAATAGGCACTATTTCGAGATTAATTGACATGGGGGTTCCTTCGTATCTAATTGCCGAAACTTTAAATTTATCGGTTGCACAAAGATTAGTTCGAAAACTTTGTACAAACTGTAAAAAAGAGACTGTAAATAATCCGAAAGATTTTCCGCTGAATTTTAAATTCCCTTTTGAAATCTCCTCCTATTATAAACCTGTGGGATGTAATAAATGCTTTCATACCGGATATAAAGGAAGAACAGCAATTTATGAAATCTTAAATATAGATCACTCTATTGCAGAGTCTATTAAAAATAATACAATTAGAAAACTGTACAATAATGAGAGTAACTATAAATCACTGCCTGAAAAGGCATTTGAAATTTTAGCCCAAGGAGAAACCTCTCTAGAAGAAATATATTCAATTTTAATAAACATATAAATAAATGCTAAAACAGATAGTTTTCGCACTAGCTGCGTTATTTTTCTCAAATATTATTTTCGCTCAGCAAGACATTGTCGAACTGGGGCGAAAGTTTGACGAGTTTGCAATACAAAAGAAAGGTTTAAATGAAACTATTAAAATAGATGTTTCCGGGCTAACACTTCATGATTTTATTGCATCAATAGCCGAGGAGCATCAGTTAAACATAGATGTTGATACTGAATTGAATCAACCGGTAGCCAATAACTTTTTTGATGTAACTGTAAAAGATGTTTTTATACATCTGACTCAAAAATACGATCTTGATGTCTCATTTATGAGTAATATTATCGTTTTCAAAAAAAGAAAAGTCATAGCTATAGTTGAAAAAAAACAACCTAAAATCATCGATGTAACGTACAATTCGCAAAATGATTTCCTCTCTGTAAGACTAGAAAATGATACCTTATCTGCAGTTGCAAAAGCAATTATTGATAAGTCAGGAAAGAATTTAGTTTTAGCACAAGATGTAAAAAACATAAAAATATCATCTTATATCTTAAATCGTCCGTTTGATCAGGTAATTGAAATGATGGCAAAATCAAATGATTTAAGCGCTACAAAAGACGATAACGATGTTTATTTCCTGCAAAAAAACACTACTCAAAATGTAAATGCTTTAGCCATTGGTCCTAAAGCTAAACAAGCAAGAGTAAGCCTTGGAGTTCCCGGATTTTATGAAGTAAATGTAAATAAACAAGGTTTTTTGCAAGTAAACGCCTATATCGCAGATGCATCAGATTTATTGACCGAAGCTGCAGAAAAACTTCATATCAATTACTTTTTATACAACAAACCTGAAAACGAAAAAACAACACTCTCTGCTGACAGTATTACTTTTGATGAGCTTTTGGCAAACATATTTAAAGGAAAAAAATATACCTACAAAAAGCAGGATAACTTTTATCTAATTGGTGAAGAAGCTACTGAGGGATTAAGAGTTACAGAAATGATCCAATTAGAAAACAGATCTATTGAGTCTGTTATCAATACACTACCAAAGGTTTTTTCTGAAAAATTAGAAATAAAAGAATTTATAGAATTAAATGGATTAATTGTTTCCGGATCAAGATCTATTCTGGAGGAGTTAAAAATTTACATCAAGCAAATTGATAAAGTTGTACCTATGGTACAAATAGAGGTTATTATTGTGCAATACAATAAGTCTTATGATATACAAACCGGAATGAAAGCAGGATTAGACAAACTAAATTCGGTCAAAACAACTGGTGTTTTGTTTCCTAATTCTGATGTAACTCTCAATGGCTCTTCAGTGAATAGCTTGATAAATGCTTTTAATGGTTTTGGTCTTTTTAAACTCGGAAAAGTAACCGAATCTTTTTACCTGAACCTTAAACTTCTGGAAAACAACTCAGTGTTGAAAATTGAATCTACGCCAAAAATAGCAACTATAAGTGGACATGAAGCCAAATTATCTATTGGAGAGACCAGTTATTATTTCGAGCAAAATAACCGATTAATCAATAACAGTATTGGTAACGACATTTTGAATTCCGGAACCTGGAAATCTACAGATGCCAATTTAAGTGTATCGATAAAGCCTTATGTTTCTACAGATGAAAATGTAACATTGACTATTGCTGTAGAAAAAAGTTCTTTCCTTGCCAGAGTTGGTGAAGATGCGCCTCCGGGAAAAGCTACTCAAAAATTTGAATCTCTGGTAAGGGTGAAAAATGGCGAAATGATATTACTGGGCGGCCTTGATGAATTGAAAAAAGAAAACTCAGGAACAGGAACTCCGTTAATGTCCAGAATACCTATTATTAAATGGTTTTTTAGCAGTAGAAAAAAAGCAAAAAGTGATTCTAAACTTCACATTTTTATTAAACCAACCGTTATTTATTAAGGATGTTTGCCACTCTATCAAAATTCGTAAAAATTAACGACTTAAATGTTGTTGGAGTAATCAAAAAAGAAGATTACGAAATCTATAATTTGCTTACTATTAAAAAGAAAGCAAATAAGGTTTCTATTGTTTCTAAACAAACTTTTGAAAACTTTGAAGCGTTAACAAAAGTAGCAGACAGAAAACTTCCTCTTTTGATAGTTGTAGAAGGAAAAGGAGTTTTAAATAAAGAAATTGATTTTGAAAATGAAACAGATGTAAATTGGCAAAAAAACATCGATTACAATGCCATTTATTATACAGATATAAAAGGTGCAAAATCAAATTTCATGAGTTTTTGCAGAAAAAATATTGTCGAGCAAACCATTACACAGTTTCAAAAAAAAGGCTTTCAGATTATCGATGTTTATATTGGCTCGTTTTTAGCAGCTTTATTAAACAATGCCTTAAAAAAAGAAAATCTACTTTCGACTGATTTAAAATTAGAGTTTGAAAATGAAAAACTAATTGGCTTTTCTAAACAAAATGAAAATGCAACAGCAGTCAATTATCAAATTGGAGAAGAAAATATTTCGAACATTTTTTTACCTTTATATGGGGCCATTATTCACTTTTTTGTAAAACAGAGAGAAGTTTCAAAAACTATAAATGATAGTTTAAATAATGAAGAATTAATTTATAAAAAAGCTTTTAATATTCTTGGAATTACCATTCTATGCGGTTTTCTTGGTTCATTGTTAATCAGCTATTTTTTAATTCAATATTACGGTACCAAGAATTCTGAACTAAATCTTCAAACTGTTTTTTCTAATCAGTCCTATCAACTCATATTGGATTTAGAAGCTGAGAAAGAAAAAAAACTTGGCGTTTTAAAAGAATCGGGAGTTTTGTCCTCTAAATTTCTTTCTTTTTATAGTTATGAAATTATCCGAACAATTCCAAGTGGTGTTTCTTTAAACGAATTAAACGTTGTCCCTTTAAAAGAAGAATACAAAGAGAATAAGAAAGCTTTATTTAATAGTGATACAATCATTATTAAAGGCGAAACATTTCAGGAATCAGCATTTAATTTTTGGTTGGAGAATTTAAAGAAGATGAATTGGCTGCAACGATTTGAAATCATTAGTTTGAAAAAGGATAAAAAAAATAAATCAATATTTGAAATTAAAATAATTATTAAAAATGTTTGAAAACTATTCCTATAAACAAAAATTTTATGCCTTGATAATACTCTTTTTTATGCTTTCGGCAACAGCATACAAAAGATCATTTCATACCTTATTTGAAGTTATTTCAGAATATAAAATGCTATCAAAAAAAGCCGATGATATTAACAAAAAATCTAAAAGTACAGGAACATTAACCAATGACATAGCATACTTAGATAAAATTATAGGCAAAGAAGGTGTTACAAAAGAAATGGTACAGCAAGGCATTGTAAGTTTTGCATCAACAAATTCAAAGAACATATCTATAAGTGATTTAAAACCCATACATGATTTCCCTGAAGATGATTATCATATTATTACAAATCAACTGGATGTTACCGGAAATGCGAATCAACTATTAGAACTGGCATATAATTTTGAGAAAAAATTTGATTTTTCACGAATGGTAAGTCAAAATTTTTACACCACAAAAAAGAACAATAAATCTGAAGTTTTACATTTAAAAATGATTTTTCAAAACTATGAAAACAATAAATAAAATTATATTAATAAGCCTTGCAATATTAACTTATTCATGTGAAGATATTCTTGAAGAAGATATTACTAATGATATTGTACAAATCATTTCCCCGGCAAAAGATACTAAAATTGAAAGCAACGTAGTAAGTTTTAAATGGAACAGCTTAAAAGGTGCAGATAAATACCGTATTCAGGTTTTTACAACTGATCAGGTGTTATTATTGGATTCATTAACTACAAAAGCAAATTTAACTCTTCCCCTTAATGCAGGAAATTATCTCTGGCGTGTACGTGCAGAAAACTATGCTTATCAATCTACCTACTCCTTCCCTTCTAATTTTTCGACCACTATTCCCGATGATTTAACTAATCAACAAGTTATATTATCCAGTCCTGATAATGATAAATTTGTAAATTTTATTAATGTAACCCTAAATTGGATACCTCTCAATAAAGCAACAAGTTATAGCGTAAAAGTTGTTAAAACATCAACCGGAGAAGAAGTTTTTTCGAAAAACGATTTAACAGACAATTCTGTAATGCTCGACAAGCCGACATTGGAAGATGGAAATTATGAATGGAGAATAAAAGCCAAAAACACAGATAGTGAAACAAAACAATATTCGGCCAGAAAATTCAATATTGACACTACCTCACCAAATCAGCCCAAAAACACGCTTCCGGCGGACAATTCTACTCAATCAGTTAACACGGCAGTAACATATACGTGGAGTATTCCAGCAGATGTTGGACTGGCAAAATCTCCAATTTCTTACGTAGTTGAATTTGCTAGCGATGTTACTTTTAATTCTATTGTTGACACAATTAACAGCAATGCAACAACACTACAATATACATCTACAACTAAAGGAGTATATTACTGGAGAGTTAAAGCTATTGATGGAGCTGGAAATATTGGAACTAATAGCACAGGATATAAGTTTACAGTAAATTAATAATGGCAAAAAAAAAGATCAATATAATTCTAATTATTGTAGTTTTAGGCCTATGGGGAACCGTAGGTTTTAAGACTATTAATGGCTACTTTGGCCAAAATACTGTTATTGCAAATACTGAAATACAGACAAAGAATTTGTCTCTTAAAAGAATTGATAAAGATACATTTGCATTAGAAAAAATAAATCGAGATCCGTTTTTAAACAAACAATTTCAGCAACAAGCAGCACGGGTAAAATTGGTTTCCTATCATAACCCGGTAAAAAAAGTGCCTGCAATAGTACCAAAAAAACCAATTACAAACCTTAACTGGCCTACATTAAAATATTTTGGATATTTAAAATCTAAAGATCAGGAATTGGTCTTGCTAAAAATAGATTCAAAACTGCATAAACTCAAATTAAATGATCCTGTAGATGGTTTGGTAGTAAGACGAAAATTCAAAGATTCTATCGAGGTGTCTTTTAACTCACAAAACAGAATAATTCATTTGAGGTAGGTTGCTTAGAGCTAAATTATATCTTAATTTTTTTGAAGAGTTTTAAGTATATACTGTGCATGAGAGTTTGAAAAATAAATTTTAAAAAAACAAAAAGCTTCAGAGAAATCTAAAGCTTTTTACGTTTTTCGTTTTTTATAATCTTCATTTAATTAGAACGATGCTGCAGTCCTGGATTAGAAGATGGGCCAACCAACTTTATTATTCCCAAAACCAGATTAGATTTTTCGATTCCTAAAGAAAAAACAAAAACCATACATATCTGCCTTGTTGAGGATCCCAAATCTAATAAATATTTGCTGAGCTACTCTATATTTTTAACAGCGGTTTCTATTTGAATCCGGGACATATCAAAAACGTTAACACCGAGAGTATCCCACGCTACTGATAATTCTGTACAGGCCAATACCACAGCATAATTTGTACTGTATTTTTTGATGACATTGGCAAACTCTTTTAAGAGTTCTTCACTTTCTGTTTCCCAGTAAATATGCTTACGAACATCATCTATTACCAGGCGTTCTTCTGCATTAGGAAGTACAACTGCAATACTTTGCTTATTAAATGCGGCTTTTAAATAATTCGATTCCATTGTATGCAATGAACCCATTAAAACGATCTCATTGAAACCATCTCCCTTAAGTTTGGCTATGGTGAGGTGCACCGGATGAATAATCTTTGGTATTATACTTAGTTTATCAATAGTTTCATGCAAAGTAATATTGGGAATTAGAATAGCATCTACCTGTAAAGGCTGTAATTCTGCTAAATAATTATCAACAAGCACTGTAAGCTTCTTTGAGGGTTGAGGGAGCAAATTATTAAGCACATCAAAATTGGCATTCCATAATTTAAAAGGACAGGTACTGTATCGGGATTTCTTATTATGATAAAGACGGTTGAGTTCTTTAATATAAAAAAGAGTAGAACGGCTTCCTAATCCCAGTATACCTAACGATTGTATTTTCATTATAAATGCTCTAAAACATAATTGGCAAAATACTCTTTACGATCCGTAATTCGCTCTTTGATAACAAAGGCTGTCTTTTTTAGAATTTTATCCAATATTTTATCATTGTATTTTCTTGAAATTTCGGTCAAAATTTTCTCTCCTTTACCAAAATGAAATATCTTATTGAGCTTTTTTATAAATACATCCTGCTCTTTGGTACTTACTAAAAAACTAGTAGCAATACCTTGTTTTTCATCGTATTCAGGTTGGTGTTTAAAATTTTCTATTTGAAAATCAGCATCCAGTTCCCGGTTGATTCGTTCAAGCAAGTTTAGGTTAAAAGAAGCCGTGACACCTTTGCTGTCATTATAGGCAGGCAAAACAATAGCTGCTGGTTTTATTAAATCTACCCCTAAAAAAAACTTGTCACCAAAATTTAAATTTTCACTCAGATTAGCAATAAAATCTTCGGCCACCTCATCGGGCATATTGCCAATATTGGATCCTAAAAACAGGATTACTTTTGGATGTTGGTTCTCTTTTAATGATTCTAAAACCTCAAAATAATCCCCTTGTTTGGTTTTTACACCTATATGAGGCATTTGCTCATTGAGATCTTTTTGCAGTTTTTCTAAAGCATTTTGCGAAATATCTACCGCAATGTAGTCAAACTGGTAATTTTCACGCGAGAGTTCCCCTAGCAGCTCTTTGGTTTTCATGCCATCGCCTGCCCCAAGTTCTATCAGTTCAAAATAAGTGTCCTGATTTAATTGTAATGCTTTAATTATCGAAGCGCTTTTATCTTTAAATATTTCATGCTCTGAACGTGTGAGATAATATTCAGGTAGATGCATAATTTCGACAAAAAGAGCATCTCCTTTTTTATCATAAAAAAACTTTGAAGGCAAGCTCTTCAAAGACTCGTTTAATCCCTGATTCACTTCTTTTTTAAATTGCTCTAATGTGCTTTTTGGGGATTCTTTTTTATTTAAAACCACTGTCTCTTTCATAATATAAGGCTATTGGTTATTTATCTTAAGTTATCTTAAAAATACAACACAAAACGATGCGTGATGTTATACTATTTTCGAAAAATGTTCTCTTTAAAGAATGCTACTATACAATAAAGATACAAAAAGCTAAAAGGTAAAGCCATAATAATTAACAAATTACTAACCCCATTTAGCAGTTCACTGGTGCCAAGGGCAGTAAGTCCTAATGCAGTGGCAGTAATGATAATACCCCAACCAAGTTTATGTTTTTTAGATGGATTTTCATTGCCCTTGTCACTAAACATCCCTAATACAAAAATGGCTGAATCCACTGAATTAATAATGGAAATAGCAACTAGAAGACCTGCAAGCAAAAAGGTGATTTGGTGAAATGGAAGATGTCCTAAAAAAACAAATAAAGAACTAAAAAGGTTATCAAACTCTGTAGTATTCCCCTTGTCTATAATCTCAAAAGCAGAATTAGCAAATATCGAAAACCAGATGATGGTGGCCAAAGTAGGTACTAAAATGGTAGCCATCAAAAATTCTTTTATTGTTCTTCCTTTGGAAATACGGGCAATAAAAATCCCGGTAAAAGGAACCCACGCCAGCCAGAATGCCCAGTAGAAAACCGTCCAATCCTGGGTAAAGGTTCCTTTGGTTCTGTAAGCTCCTGTCGCCAGACTCATTTCAAAAAAATGAATCACATACTGATAAAAAGCCGTAAAAGTCTGGGTGAGGTAAAGATTGAAATTAAGAAACAAAGCCACAAAAAGCATTAAAACAATGGAAAAAACAAAATCAAAATCAGCCAAAAATTTAATCATTTTTGTAATTCCTGTCAAAGCAGAATAAGTAGCGATGCATCCCATTACAAAAACACTCATCAATAAAAAAGAGGTTCCAATATCTGTCTCAAAAGTATAATTGAGTCCGCCTATTAATTGTGCTGTACCCAATCCTAATGAAGCAATTACCCCTGTAATGGTGATCAGTACAATGAAAAGAATGGCGCTAAATTTCAGTACATTATTCTTAATATCAGGAACTACGGCATGCAATAAATTAGGTGCTTTTTTGATGTAAAGATTGTATGCAACCAGTAAACCAAACAGACTATACATGGCCCAGGGTGTAAAACCCCAATGAAAAAAGGTATATTGAAGTGCGGTTTCTTTAGCATTAATAGTGAGAACCGGGCTATTATTGAAATAATAAACTGGCTCCTGCACCGCGCGAAGCAATAAACCAGAACCCATTCCGGTACTGTACAATAAGGCAATCCAACTAAAATAGGAATATGCTGGTTTTTCTGATCCCAATCTTTTATTTCGAATGGGTAAAAACAGCAACAATAAAGAAGCGAGCACTATAAGGAGTCCCAATCCCAAATAATAAGTACTAAAAACCCCTAGTAATTGTTTGTTGATCTGACTCAATACAGATAACAAAGTAGCCGGCGCCAAGATTCCGCTTATAAAGAATACAGCACCAAAAATCATCCCGTACAGAAGTAGATTGTTGGCCCGAAAATGACTGGATAATTTTAACATTAAAATACTTCTTATTTAGCAATGGGTTTTAAATCTTCCAGCATCGTTGGGATAAGTTCGCTCACCGTGGGATGAATATGCACCGAATCCCTTAAAACCGTATAAGGCTTTTTGGCATACATTAAATTGGTAATCCCATTTATGATTTCATCGCCGCCAACGCCAAAGACACAAGCTCCTAAAAAAAGATTGGTTTTAGCATCGATTACAGCTTCCATAAAACCCAGGGTTTCTGCTTTTTCTTTAGCGCGATTTACTTTGGTCATTGGGCGATACCCTACCAAAATTTCATATCCTTTTTCCAGGGCTTCTTTTTTTGTCATTCCAATTCTGCCCAGTGGCGGATCTATAAATAATCCGTAAGTGGTGATTCTCTCACTAATTTTTCGCTTTTTTTTCTTCAAAAGAAAACTCTTCACAATTTGAAAATCATTGTAGGCCGTATGTGTAAAAGCACCTTGACCGTTACAATCTCCAATGGCAAAAATACCCTGAACATTTGTCTGACAGTAATTGTTGACTTTTATATACTTTTTATCATCCAATTTAATAGTGGTATTCTCCAATTGCAGCGTATCGGTATTAGGAGCCCGACCAATGGCTAATAACAAATGCGTCCCATTTATTTCCGCAGTACCTGTCTTAAGGATAATACTCTGTTTTTTATTTTCTTTTACACTAATGTCTTTGGCATTAAAAACAAGATCGACACCTTCTGCCTTCATGATTTGAGCTACCACATCAGTTACGGTCTGATCTTCTCTGTTGATCAATTCTTTATTACGTTCAATGATGGTGACTTCACTGCCAAACCTTCTGAAGATCTGAGCAAATTCCAAACCAATATAACTTCCTCCTATGACGATCAAATGTTTAGGAATCTCTGTAATTTCCAGAATGTTTTCATTGGTATAAAAAGGAACCTGCTGATATTCTTCAGGCACTACTGCCCTTGCCCCTACATTGATAAATATTTTTTTGGCAGTCAGGAGTGTATCTGCAACTTTTACCTGATAGTTGCTCAAAAAATGAGCTTCACCATGATATAAGGTAATTTTTTTATCTCTGTTAATCGCTTTCTCGATATTGGAACGGGATTCATTGACCAACTCATCTTTACGCGCTTTAATTTTTTTGAGGTTGGCTTTTGTTCCTTTAGGAATTTCAACACCTAAATCATCACCATGAAAAGCATCCCAGACTCTTCGGGCACTGGCGACATACGCTTTGGTGGGGATACAACCATTATTGACGCATGTTCCGCCTAAAAAACTCTTTTCAATAATGGCAACGGTTCCTTCTTTTGATAGGCTAAAGGCCAAAGGAATACCTGCCTGTCCGCTTCCGATGATAATATAATCAAACTTTTTCATAGTATTTTTGTTTTTTAAAACTGAGCTGATTTCAAAAAATCACCTCACCAATCGTACTCCGGAAAACTGCCAACGCATTGAGGCATGAAAAAAATTACGGTAGGTCTTTCGGCTATGGTGCTCGGGCGTTGCTATTGAAGCTCCTCTTAAAACCATTTGATTGACCATAAATTTTCCGTTATATTCTCCAAGTGCGCCGGGCGCTTTATTAAAATTGGGATAAGCCAGATAAGCACTGTTGGTCCATTCCCAAGCTTTTCCCCAGCAGAATTGGCTACTGGCTATTTCCCATTCAAATTCTGTGGGCAATCGCATTTCTTTCCATTGGGCATAAGCAAAAGCTTCGTAATAATTCAGGTGCATGACAGGTAAATCTGCTGCGATTTTCTGCAAGCCATTTAGATGATATACATACCATTGATTTTCTATTTTATGCCAGTACAATGGCCCTTGAACTTCATTTTGGTTGACCCACGCCCAACCTTCATCATGCCAGTAATTAAAGTTGCTGTAACCGCCCTGTTCTATAAACTCCAGGTATTGCCCATTGGTTACTAATGTATTTGAAATTTCAAAATCAGCCACATACACTTTATGTCTTCCTAGTTCATTATCAAAACAGAAAGAAGATCCTGCATGTCCAATTTCATATACCCCTGCTGCAATTTTTATAAAACCAGTCTCTTTCTGTTCTGCAAGAGGTAAAAAATCATTACCATAGTAAGGAAAAGTGGCCTGTGTTCCCAATAGGTATTTTATATCGTATACTAAGAGTTCCTGATGCTGTTCTTCGTGATTGATTCCGATCTCAATAATATCAAGTATTTCCCGGTTCAAATCGTTTTTCATAAACAGTTCAACGGCAGCAGTAACAGAATTCCTGTAAGCGTAAACAGCCTCTACAGATGGTCTTGTCATAAATCCTCTGGCGGGACGCTGCACCCTTTTTCCAACTGTATTGTAATAACTATTAAATAAATAAGAGAAATCAGGATGGTAAACTCTATAATCAGGGTTGTATTTGGTGAGTAGAAACTCTTCCCAAAACCAGGTAGTATGGGCCAAATGCCACTTTGGCGGCGAAGCAAAATCGCTGGGTTGTACCGAATAATCCTCTACAAGTAAGGGAGTGCAAATTTGTTCTGTTTTTTGTCTGACTTTTAAGAAACGTGCTATCATACTATTAAATTACTGCTGTTTGTGAGTTTGTATTATACTCTAAGTTAGTAATTTAAAAAAAAAGAATAATTAATTTTAAGTAAAAAATAGTATTAATTTAATAATTCAAGTCTAGAATTTGGTCTCTTGTTTTTGGATTAAGGCTTAATTATAAAGACGTTACATTAGAAATATGAAATTAATTGAATTAATAGCTACAGTATTTAATCCTTAAAAACTGGAAAATTTAATTAGTGTGCCAGGATAGATACCGAGTCTGAAGCATTTTTAGTCTATATGAAGAAGGATTTATACATGAGAGCCGATATCCGAATTTTTGAAGTGGAGCAAAACACAAGATGAATTACTCTTTGAAAAAGATGGCATTAAATATATCCAACTATTCCCCATTGAACATATCCAGAACTTAATTGAGTTTGATTTGAATATGAAAAATAAAGGATTTTCTCAAACAAATCGCCGAAAGACTTTTAGAATATAGAAAATATGATCTATAACAAATAATCATAATTGATATTTAGAAAAGTTACTGGAAAAGCAATCAATAGGTAATGAAATTAATTTTCTTTAAAGCATCTTCAAAACACCTCCGGAATTGTCCCCTTAGGGTTACAGGGTTAAACAGTGAAAGCCTGAGAAATCAATATTTTTCAGGCTTTTTGTGGTTCAATAAATTTGGTTTGCATTTTATCAAAAAATTTAAAACCCTGTATTTTCAAGAAAAAAAATCATTAGAGTCTTCTCATTGAGGCAAAATATTTAACAACTCATTTAAACTATTAAAAAAACTCAAGTCCAAAAGTAAATCTTCAAAACTGAAACTAAAATTACCCCCCTTTTACTACAACATATCGCTATTTTAGAAAATGCCTGATCTTGAACACTACCCGTTTTTTTAAAAGAGCTGCCGGCAAACAGCTCTTTTTAGTCTTTACTAAAAGCTTACTAATTCAAAAATTCATAAAAGACTATTAAAATTAATCTTAAGAATTGCCGTTCTTTTACATCATACTTACTTAAAAGCAGGCTCACTTGTCTTTGCCTGCATCAAGACCTGGACTTTATCTGCTTGCCGAAGTACTTGACTTGCATATTTTTTAATATCTTTTATCGATATACTTTTAATCAGTGTCTCATATTGAGAACTGCTTAGGAATTTATCACTAGTTTTTAACTGCTCTACAATAGTACTGATCCAATATGAATTGGACCTGATATTTTGCTGATTGCTTTTGATCAAATCTTCTTTAATGTCTGATAAATCTTTATCTGAAACATCATTTTTTGCAATACTGTCCAGTTCCTTATATACAATGTCAAGCAATTTGTCGTCTTTTTCAGGATTACAGTCAAAGCTTATACGAAGGGAGAAAACCGCAGATGGATCTCTAGATAATGAACTCTGGGTTTGTACACCATAACTTCCGCCCTGATCTTCTCTGATTTTTTCTAAATAACGTTTGTCTAATAATTGGGAAAGCATATAGGCCATAATTTGGTTTTTCTCTGAAAACACTACATTTCTATTTTCCAGATGTACATAAATACTGGTTTTAGCAATACTCATCTCTCTGATCAGTTTTTCTTTAGAAAATCCTTTTGCCATTGCTGTTTTATGGTCTATAAACTTTTCCTGAGTTTTATTTCCTGCAAGATTCCCTAGATATTTATTGATTAGGTCAAGGTCATTCTCAGCAATATTTCCAACAAAAACAAAAGTAAAATCAGAAGCGTTTGAAATACGCTCTTTGTATATTTTACAGGCAATCTCAAAGTTTAGTTCTCCAAGGTTTTCTTTGCTTAAAAGAAAAGTTCTTTTACTGTGGTTAGTGTCTAACAAAGCAATTGTATCTCTAAAGATTTTGCTGTTATCTTGATTTATATTTTCAAGTGTATTGCCATAATAATCGATGATTCGCTTGTAGGCCTGACTCTCGAATCTTGGATTTTTAAAATATAAATACGTCAGTTCCAGGAGTGTTTCTAAATCCTTTTTAACAGCACTTCCGCTAAAACCTTCGTAATGTTCACCAATAAAAGGACTTACCTTGAGGGTCTTTCCTGAAAGTTGTTTTTGTAAATCGGTAACTTTAAAATCTCCTAATCCGGAGTTTTTGGCTAAAACTGCTGCAATTTGTGAGGATGCAAGATCTTCTTGTGGCAATAAAGAAATTCCTCCCGGGCTAAAGGCTGAAAAAAGAATCTGATCCTGTGCTAAAGTGGTTGGATAGATAATTACCCTGGCTCCATTATCTAAAGTATATCCTTTGGCTTCTTTGATTCCTTTAATTTCAAATCTCTTAACAATTGGTTTAACGGTAAGTTTATCTGCGACCAAAGCAGCATTTGCAACTGTCTCGCTATAAGGTGCTAACTTTTGCTCTTTTACTTTTTTAATTACCGCAGTATAATCTGTCTCACTTGGATAGGTAAGATTTTCTTTTTCTGGTCCTGAAACGGTTAAAACCTGATTTTTTTCTGTTGGAAGGGCGCCAAAGACTTTATTGATTCCATTTAGGTCTATTTTAGCTAAAGTTGCTTTTACAAACTCCACCTCGTCTTCTAAACTCATTACAGGAGAAGCCTCTAAAAAGTAATTCTGCAATTGCGAAGCCCAGTTTTCATTACTGATCTTATCTTTGTTTTTTAGCTGATTTTCATAACCCGTGCGCATATTTTCTTTTACACGATCGAGTTCTTCTTTGGTAAAACCATTTTGAATTGCCCGCTCATATTCTGTGTACGCCTGCTCAAAGGCTTCTAGCAATCGTGCATTTTTAGGATTAAGCGTTAAGGTAAAAAAAGAGGTCAAACGCGTTAAACTCGAATGACTTACTCCCACTGAGAGTAAAGCCGTTTCGTTGTTTAATGTATATTCTCTAAAACGATTGTTGAGCATTTGTAAGGCCAATTGTTCTGCAATACTATTTTCAAAGGCTGCAAGATCCTGAATTACTGGTTTATTTTTTTTAAAGTTTAATGAAATGGATGTTCTCTGCGCTTCTTTGTCCAAGGCCAGTTTATACAACAATTTATCGTTATCAGCAATTACTTCATAAGTACGCTCTACAGCGTTTGCAGGCATTGGAATTGAACCCATTATTTTCTTAACCTGCTGTTCTATTTTGGCAGGATCAATGTCTCCAACAACAATTACGGCCTGATGGTTTGGCAGATACCATTTTTTATAGTAATCCCGTAACTGCTTGTATTTGAAATTTCGGATAAGATCCATATCTCCCAAAACATCTCTCTTTGCGTATTTTGACCCGTTGTAAATGACCGGTTCTAACTGGGATCCAATTCTTAAATCGGCGTTTCTTCTTGTACGCCACTCTTCCTGAATCACACCTCTTTCGGCATCAATTTCGGCATCTTTTAAAGATAAAAAACCAGACCAATCGTGTAAAACATATAAACATGAATCCAATAAAGCAGGATTCTTAACCGGTACATTGCTTAAATTGTAAACCGTTTCATCATGGGCTGTATATGCATTAATATCACGACCAAAGGTTACACCATGTTTGGCCAACATATCAATTATTGCTTTTCCTTTAAAATGCTCTGTTCCGTTAAAAGCCATATGTTCTAAAAAGTGCGCCAGACCATTTTGATTCTCGTCCTCTAAAATGGCCCCTACATTCTGAACAAAGTAAAAATCTGCTCTGTCTTTGGGCCATTGGTTATGTAGAATAAAATATTGCATTCCATTACTCAAAGTGCCATGAACTACATCTTTTCGCAAGGGGATTGTTGTTTTAAATTGTGCTGATACCTGAGTTAAACCCAGAATCATAAAATGCACTAAAACTATTTTTACTTTCATCTTTATTGATTTCTAATGTTTTTTTGATTGATTTTTCTTGAATTTAGTATAAGAAATTCCTGCTGTGTATTTGAAGGCTTCATTAAGAAACCTTCAAATAACAGGCTTTAGGATTATACTAATCTAGGGGCTTGTACTACATCCAGTTGGGTTTATCTGAACCTTTTAAATAATAATCAAAATACTGTTGCATTTTGATTGTCCAGTCTTTTTTATTTGCAGCATCCTCTAGAGTATGTCCTTCTTTTTTGTAGTTGACCAATAAGGCTGTTTTTCCTAAACGACGAAGTGCAAAAAATAAGGATTGCCCTTCCTGATAAGGCACTGCACGATCATTATCATTATGAAAAATAAGTACAGGAGTTTTAATATTCTTAGCGGCAAAAATCGTGGAGTTTTCAATATATCCCTGCAAATTATCATATAGAGAACTTCCCATACGGTATTGATCGGCTTCGTACTTGAACATGGTGGAAATCCCATTGGATCGCATAACGGGATAATTGGCCGTAAAATTACTTACTCCAGAACCTACAATTGCACAACTAAAAAGATCTGATTTAGTAAGTAAAAATGAGGTTTGGTAACCGCCAAAACTATGTCCCTGAATGCCAATTTTTCCTTTTTCGGTCATGCCTTGTGCAATTAGATATTCAACACCGCTAATTACATCATTATACACGCTGTTTCCCGGATCTCCATACCTGTAATGTACATCTGGCTGAAAAACAATATAGCCCTGGCTCACTAAAGTTGGAATATTGATGTTTGATGTACTAACCTCAGGGGCTTGATACACATTGAAATCTTGGGTATGTTTTTCGTAAAAATGAACAATAACAGGGTATGTTTTTTTGCTTTGGTAATTCTCCGGAAGATAGACATTACCTTGGTTTTCTTTTCCGCTGAAGCTTTTCCATGTCAATACTCTTGCAGTTCCCCAGGCATATGTTTTTTGCTGTGGATTGAGATCGGTAATTTTTTGCTGAGACCCAAAACTAGCGCTCCCCCACCATAAATCCGGAAAAATAGTATAGCTTTCTTTTGTAAAAAGTACCGTTGAATTATCTGCTGAAACAGTCTCAATCTTTACATTATAATCAGGATTTGCAAATACCTTTGTTATAGAATTCTTATTGGTTAATTGGTAAACTCCTTTAGATTTATGCACAGTATCAAAACCTACTAAAGTAATTGACTCTCTATGGTCTAAATCCCCTATAAAACCATTTTCGTTATAACGAAGTTCTATATTGTTTTTTCTTCCAAAACCCTCAGTGATACAATAGGCCTTTTTTTGATTGGTAAGATCAATTGCCCACAAATCATACTGATCGTAAAGCACAACTGTATTGCCGTTATTTAACCAGCCTGCCAGACCAAAGGCAGTATTGGCAGATGCCATATCTACATTCTGATCAAAAACAGGGAAAGGAATCTGTGAACTTATGTTTTTAAACTGCATTGTCTCACTGTCAAAAACCATCCAGGATTTTTGTTTCTCATCATAAAGAACAGCAAAAGTTCCCTGTGGATTAGAGGATGGGCTGCCAAAAACTCCTGTTAGTACTTTTCTCGCTTGTCCTGTTGAAGCATCAATCCAATAAAGATCACTACGTTCGTTAAAAGTCCAGTCTACTTCTATAGCGTATGGTTTTTTATCAAGGGCAAATACACCTTTGAAGTTCCCTGATTCCGGGATAATTACCTGATCAAATTGGCCAACTGAAGCTACTTTAACCACTTTTTTGTTTTTGATATCGTAAAGAAATTTGGGTTCGCTTGGAAGTGTTTTTGAATTTCGCAGCATTTCTTGTCTGCGCTCCATACTTCCCTGGTTGGATCTCCAAATTTCAATATTTGATCTGGCAATCTGAGTATTTTCCTGCCCCTTATTAGAATTCACTACCAATGCAATGAAATTACTCTGCTCATTTAATCCATAAGCTGTTTTTGAAATTGAAAAGTCAGGATCCTTTAAGAGAACATCATCATAATTGAACACTGGCTTTGTTGATTTATTGGTCAGATTAAAATAATAGACCATATTGAAATCGGTACTATTGGTTCCCTTTAGGGTAAAAGTACCGCCGTTTTGTTTTTCATTTAATTGAAAATCACCAAAATCAGTTGCTTTAGCGCTGTAGAGAGTTTCCTCTTTACCCCCTGGAATTCCGTATTTTAAATATGCTCTGTCTTTTTCAATTTGTACATATACAATGGCTTGGTTCTTTAAAAACCGGGATGATTTTATGTTATTTACAAAAACGCTGTCCTGGCTCTCTAAATTGTAAAAAACCAAACGCTGAAGAAAAAAATCTCCTTTAAGGGTTTCTGGACGTGAATAGTACAGAAAATCTGTTCCCTGAAGAGCATTGGTGTAATGCTTGGTTTTCCAGAGTTTTTTCACACCTGTTTTTAGATTTTGCAAAAGCGTACTGTCATTTTTGCTGTACTGAATCCAGTCCTTTTTTCCGATGAATTTTAAATCACTAATATCATTGAGCACCAAACGTTTTCCCTTTGGAGCCTGCTGAATAATAGTTTGTTTTTTATTTTCCTTTTCTTCATCTTGAAAAACTTCATCATAGGAGATCCATTTACCGCTGTATGACAAAGATTTATTGTTAATTCTCTGCCATGATTGATAAGCCGCTTGGTCGAGCGTTTTTTTCTGTGCAGATACACTATGTACACTCAGTGCGAGTGTACATAGCAAAAGTATGTTTTTCATATTTTTTTGATTTTCAAAAAGAAATTACTCTTTCTTTAAAATGTTAATCACTTCTGTAAGTTCATCAACAAGCTGACCTGGATTTCCTGAATATCCTTCAGATGTAAATCGAATCTGTCCGTTTTTAATTACTACTTTTCTGGGAATTCCACTTGATTTAAAGATAGCTGCGTATTTGGAAAACGATTCGTTATTGGTTGGGCCTCCTTTTTTCATTAAATCAAAATAGGTATCGAGTTTTAATCCTTTTGCTTTCAGGTAAGCCAATGCTTCTTTTTGGTATCCTTGCTTGGTTTCCTGGGTACTTATAAAATAAAACTCAACCTGGGTGTCTTGCTTAAAGTTGCTTACTAATTGCTGCATAGCAGGAAATGCCTGTTTGCAAGGGCCGCACCATGTTGCCCAAAAATCAATCACGATAATCTTGCCGTTCTCTAAAGCCAGTTGTTGTGCTTTTCCCTGTGCTCTCTGCACGTTAATTGCCGGGGCCGCAACAGGATCCATCAGGGTGATTTTTTCCTGTGAATTGTTTTGTTTTTTCAACTCCTCGAGATAAGCCGGAAAATCAGATTCTTTTTTTCCCTCTTTTAAGTAAGCTTCTTTTAATTTAGCTGTCAATCCATCAGATAAGCTATTGGCTCTTGCCCCATTTTTCAATACTTCAATAATTGGCTTGTTTAAAGCTTCTAAGGCCCTGATATGAATATCGTTTATACTTGCTTTTTCGTAACGTTTTGCAAATGGCAGCAAGTCAAAAGTTTCTAAAACTTCTTTGTATTTTTTCAGCATATCATACATACGAATCTGAATCACTAACTGCTCGTTGAGTCTGTCCTTAGCATTTTGGTTTGCCTGATTTGCAGACCAGTAAATTCCCTGCATATAAGACAAGTCGTTTACTCTTTGCTGCATGAGTTTGATCATTGGCACGGCAATAGTTGCTATAAGAGCAGGATCTACCACTTTCAAATACAACGCCTTAGAAATATTCTGATGGTACGCATCGTTTAGATTAGCAAAATTCATATTGGGAATTAAAGCTAAAATACTATTGTAATCTTTGGTCTGAAAATAATAGCCAAATTGCGTTTTTACGATATTATCATAGAAATACTTTTGGGAATCAGGTACATTGGCAGTGTATGGAAAATCAGCTAAAAATTGCGTTATAACTTTATTTTTTTCTCCGGCATCTGCAATTGGCATAATTCTTTGAAAGGCTTTAAAACGCATAAAGGCTCCTTTTGGAAACTGTTTTTGAATTACCGCTTCAAGAGAATCTGCTTTTGGCTGATCTTTTAGTTCAAATTTATATAGATTGTAAACTTTTAAGAAAACTTCTTCTGGCTGTCCGTTGATTTTCCTTGTAAAATCCCCTAAAAAACGGTGTCCTAATTCATCGAATTTCTCTGGTTTCTGTACCTTTAATACTTTAATGTAAGTATCAATAAATTTTGGAAAATTCTCACCATGATCTGCCACTTCTTTTTTTAGCCAATATTCCGTAGCGTCTCCATTTATGGAAAAGTCTTTAAAATAACCACTAAACTCACTGTTGAAATCCTTGTTTCTAAAGGTTGCCCAAGCTAAATCTGCTCCGGGCATTTTTATTTTTGGCTCTTTAAAAACTACTAAAAGATATCCGGTATCTTGTCCTGTATCTGTAAGAATACCGTTTTGTGTGTTGCCATAAAATTTGAAAGCCATAAAACCGCAGTTTTCAGGAACAGTATAACTTACATTCCACACACGGCCGTTTTTCTTCATTTTAAGATCTTCGATCTCCCATTTATAATCATTAAAGACATATGCATAACCATTGATTTCTTTGATATTCTCCAAAGGTCCGCCTTTTGGATCATAAGTCATATTTAAAGCCATTCCCGGCAAGGGAACATCCACCATACCTTGTAATCTGGATTTAACTTCTTGAGCGGAAATCCCTATGGTAAGGCTACAGAAGAGCAGTACCAGTAATTTGATATTTATTATTTTTTTTAACATTCTTGTAGTTTTTATTGACCCAGTTCTGGGTTAAAATCGATATAATTTTGATGAATTGGAAATACATATCCCGCGCTGTTAGGCAGTAGGGTAAAAGTTTCGTTTTTGAAAACCCTTGTATATGTTTTTTGCAAATTTGGATCTAAGTTTAAACGACGCTGATCAAACCAGCGAAATCCTCTTCCAATGAATTCTTTTTGTCTTTCGCTCAAAACAAGATTTAAAGCTTCTGCATTGGTAGTTGCACTTACCTGGTAGAGAGAACCTGTTTTGTATCGTTTAGCCCTTAAAATATTTAAGTAATCAACAGCTTTTTGCCGCTGGCCTAATCTGGCATAACACTCCGCGGCAGTGAGATACATTTCAGGCACAGAAACTCCAATATTGATTCCGTTTGTAGGGCTATAGGTAGCAATTCCAAAAGCTCTTCCCGTATGTGATGGATTAAAGACATTACCCAGAATTGTATAATAATTGTAACGTAAATCATCACTACTAAAACTGTTTAATAAATCTTGTGCCAATGGCGCGCCATTGTAACCACTTAGCAATGTTTTAGAAAAAATAATCTCAGGATTACCAGTAAGTACCGGATAGCTGTAAGGGGTAGCAAAAGTGTTTAAATCAATTAATCCCTTTTGCATGCTTAAGGCTTTCTCTGCATTGTCCAGACTCAACTCATACTGGCCCATATAGAGATAAGTTCTGGCTAGAATGCCATAAACAGCTCTCTTTGAAGGAAGCACATTAAAATCTGGCGTATCTGCAATATCATTTGCCAGGGCACTTTGCAGATCAGAAAGAATTTGTTTGTAGATAAGATCAACAGAACTTCTCTCTAATGAAGAGAATAATTCTGGTGTAAGTAAAAGCGGTACCGCTTTTTGAGCATTTGAAGAAGTGGGATCAAATTGCGGCCCATAAATATTTACAAGCTGTAAATAAGCAAAAGCTCTATGAACAAAGGCTTCAGCATAAATTTGTTTTTTCTCCGCCTGGGTTCCTTTCTCACTCTTCATTACGCCTTTAATAATGGCATTGTTGTAATAAATGGTCTGGTATAAATTAATCCAATCCGAGTCTCCCTGAGATTCATCAAAAATTCTGGATCTCCAGGTATAACTGTTTGCCCATATGGTTGAGACGCGCGCCTGAAAAGCTGTCGAGAATTCTACATCGGCACTTGAGAGCAGATACATTCCCCCGGAAAGGCTGTAGGTATTGTAAGCATTGGCCAGGGCTCTGTAATCAGAGGTATATTTTAAAATTCTATTGTTGCCTACAGGTTCAACTTCAACATAATCTCTGCAGGAATTAAGCACCAATAATGGTAGAATAATATATAGTGTGATTTTTAAAAATTTCATAATAAGTTCTTTTTTGATTAAAAGCTGCAATTAAATTGTAATGTATAAGTACGCTGTGGTGCAAGGGTATTGTAATTATTATTAGAAAGATATTGAGGATCTATTCCCCTGTTATTTCTTACCCATAATAACCCCAGATTTCTTGCTGCAAAATTGAAACTTAATGATTTGAAAAAGGTTTTTCGCAACCATTCATTGGGTACTGTATACCCTAATGAAATCTGCTGTAAACGAATATTATCTGCAGATAAAACATTTATATCAGCATTTTGAAAACGATTTAAGCTATTGTAACTGGTGTTGGCCAATCCGGGAACATTTGTAAAAGCTTCGTCTCCGGGCTGTCTCCAGCGATCTGCAATAATTTTATCTTTCGCCACTGCACCGTATTGTGCGCCATTGAAAGTAGGATAATTTTGCATTTGCTGATCTCTGAATACAGCTCCCATAAAATAGGTGATCTGCACTGCTAAACTGAAATTTTCAAATGAGAAATCGTTCATAAATCCACCAAAATAAGGAGCAACAGTAGTTCCCATATATTTTAGGTCGTCTTTGGTTATGGTATTAATTCCTTTAGAAGAATCAATTATACTGCCATCTTTAGCATAAATGGTAGATTGTCCCTTTGTATCTAATCCGGCCCATCTGTAAGCATACAAATAACTTACATTCATTCCAACAATTGGAGAGCTACCAAAGAACTGATTTACCGCTACAGCCTTAAATCTGGAATCGGTAACTTCATTACTGGTATAGGCAATATTAAAAGTACTATTCCACTTGAATTTTCCTTTGAAAATTGTACCGCTTAGTCCCAGGTCTACCCCATTTCCATCAAGAGTTCCTGCATTGTATTTTAAAAAGGACCAACCATAAGTTGGATTAAAAGGAAGACTTGTTATAATGTCGTCTGTTTTTTTATAATAAAGATCAACATTACCGCGAAGTCTGTTATCGAAAATTCCGTAATCCAGGCCAATATTAAAAGTAGCAGTAGTTTCCCATTTGATAAAAGGATTCTCTGGCAGTGATATACTAGCAGTAGGCAATTGGGTATAAAAATCTCTACCTCCCAAACCAATAAGGGCGTTGTTACTTCCGTAACCTCCGGCAGGTGCGCTTCCTGCTACACCGTAAGTTACACGGGTAGATAAGTTACTTAACCAGCTTACATCTTTTAAGAAATTTTCTTTATTGATGTCCCATTTAGCTCCAATGGACCATAATGGCAATGCTCTGTTTTTTCTGGAAGCTCCAAGCAGGTTATAATCATCGAAACGAACACTTCCTGACAAATGATATTTGTTTTTAAAATCATAAGAACCAAGTGCATAGTAAGACAAATAACGGTCTCTGTATTTACTAATAGCATTGTCAAAATTTCCAATGTAGGTCTGCCAATCGTAAACTGTAGTATAATATTGGGTTGGATTTACAGAAACATTTGAATTGGTATCGGTATCATAGCCATATCTGGTTTGTGAACTGCCTTCTCTGCGTTCTTCTCTAACTTCGGCACCAGCCAAAAAGTTTACAGTATTATTCTGGTCAAAGGATTTGTTAATGTTCATTTGAAAACGCATACTCTGCGATTCATTTTTTTGATTGCTATCACCTAAATTAGCCCCAAGAGGGATTCCATAAACCAATTTGCCGTTTGAAATAGAAGTGGCCTCGTTAATCATGTTTCTAACATAATAACTTTCCAGTTCGTTAAGGGTTCTGGTTTTGCTAAAAATAGAGGTATACATTCCCGAGGCCTCAAGGTTCAACCAAGGCGTAATTGTTGCTACCAGTCTTGCATTTAATCTTAGATTCTCACCATTTGTTCTAACATTGGAATAATCCAGCTGATCTATATAATTGTAGGTCCAGGGAAGATAGCCCTTTGCATCAAAACCTTGTATAACTTCGGGTCTGAATTTAATGTAATAATCAAGGCTGTTTCCGTTTTCATCGCTGAGCATATCATAGGGTCTTAATGCAGAGGAAGACACATTTGAGAGTGCTTCGTTTGCAGTAATATTGGTTTGATACTTGGATGAGAGATAATTAATTCCGGTTTCAAATCTTAAAAAACTCTTTAACTTGAATGAATTGTTTAATGTTACATTGATCGATTTAGAGTTATTTGCCTTCATGGCAGCATCGTCTGTATTGTAGCCTAATCCTAAGTAATAGGTGCTTTTATCATTTCCTCCTGAAACAGAAAAATCGTATTGTTTGGTAAGTGAATTTTGTAGCAGATATTTATTAATCTGACCTAAATTACCTCTTTGAGATAATGAACTGAGCATTTGATCTCTTTCTGCGGCAGTTATTTGTCCTCTTTTTTCTTTAAACATAATTTCCTGAGCCGCGCTAGGATTTGCAGCCTGCCAGTTGGATATATTGTCAAGAACAAATCCGCCATTTACAAGATCTTTTTCATAATCTACGTATTGCGCCGTATTCATTACTCTTAATTTAGATAAATCTATTTTTTCTCCAAACGTAGTTGTTGTGCTGAAACTAACAGTGGGTTCATCAGACTTTCTGCCCTTTTTGGTTGTTACCACAATTACTCCGTTTGCCGCCCTTGACCCCCAGATAGAAGCTGCAGCCGCATCTTTAAGAACAGTGATGGTTTCGATATCATCAGGATTTAAAAAACTTAATATAGATGCTCCGGGAACTCCTCTTCTGCTGAAAGCAAAATCATCGACAGACTGTGGAAAACCATCAATAACAACAAGGGGTTTAGAATTGCTACTGTAGCTGGTTGTTCCTCGAACACTTATATTACCAGTTCTTGGATCCACCATAACTCCGGCAATTTTTCCCTCTAAGCGCGAATTAATATCTACTGTAGGAACCTTAGCAATTTCTTTTGCGCTCATCACCTCCATGGCACCGGTTAATCTTTCTTTAGGAATATCGGTATATCCGTTTGAAGCCACCACCGCTACTCCTGTCAATTCCATTACATCTTGGGTTAAAACCACTTTTATGAATTTTTGGTTTTTGATCGCTACAATTTTTGATTCATAACCCAGGTAGTCAAAACGAAGCGAATCTGTTGCAGTTACACGAATTCGGAAATCTCCTTTTTCACGAGTTATATCCCAATTGCTTTTATTGCTCACCAACAATACGTTAACTCCCACTAATAAATTTCCGTTTTTATCGGTAACAATACCGGTAATATCATATTGTTCCTGCTGCACTTTTTTAGCCTTTTTAATAACAATTTGCTTATCTATGATGGTATAGGTTAACCCTGTATTAGACAAGGCAGTGTTGAGAATTTGCTCAACGGTTCCGTACTGATTTAGATTTATTTTTTTGCCAGAGGACATTAGATCGTCATTATAAAAAAACACATAGTCGCTCTTTTGCTGAATGGTGCTAAAAAGCGTTTGCAAGGAAGCATTCTGTACCTTTACAGAGATTTCATTTTGTGCTTTGGCAACATTGGCGTAGATACTGGTTAATCCTAAATACAGAACTAAAATGAATACTCTCATAAATAAAATAAAAGTAAGGTTGATGATTTTTTTAGGCAATAGAAAGCCTATATCATGATTTTTATTCATAATTTTGTTTTAGTTTATAGCTAATTGCATTTGCAATTAAAATTTTACATAAGCCAAGAGATGTTCGAGCATCTTTTGGTTTTTTTTTGGTTAGTTTTTCCTAGTTTATTTTCTGGTGTTTATCTCCTCATAGGCCATCGGTAATTTTAGTTAATTCAATTAGTTAATCGTTATTTTTCTGGTCTGCGGATCGTAAAGAAATTCAAAACCAGTAGTTGCTTCAAGTGTTTTTACTACTTTATCTAAATCATCATTCAGGGTGAAAGCTCCAGAATAGGTTTCGGTTTGACTTATTTTCTTATTCATCACAAAATCAACATTGTAGTAACGGGTTAATTTGTCTAATACCAAGGGGAGTTTTTCCTGTGAAAACTCATAATACCCCTTTCTCCATGAAAATAAAGGCTCCACATCTTGAAGAGTCGTTTTAATAGTCTGCTGTTTTTTATCTAAAGCTGCAATCATTCCGGGTTTAAGAACACTTTGAAGTGTATCATTATTAAAAAAGCCTTTTCTAGGATAAGTAACCTGTACTTTTCCTCTTAATAATGCCGTTGTAACTTTTGCATCTTTAGCATAACAGCTTACATTAAACAAAGTTCCCAATACCCTTACGCTATAATTGTTGGCTGTTTTTACAAAAAATGGTTTTGCTGCATTATGCGCTACATCAAAAATCCCTTCTCCTTCTAAAAACACTTCTCTGGTTGCCTGGTTAAAAGAAGTAGGGTAAATCAATTTAGATCCCGAGTTGAGCCAGACTAAAGTTCCATCAGCAAGGCTAAGCTGCGCTCTTTTCCCGTAAGGAACCATAAGGGTATTGTACTGGGCTTGCAGGGATTTTGTTTGTTGTATCTCTTTATGGTTAACATTGATTTTATTTCCCGATGCATCATAGGCAATTGTGGTGTTGTCAAGGACTCTGACCGATTCCTGATTGGCTAATACCAGTTTGATCTCATCGCTTTTCTCAAAAGAAGCCCCCGCGGTTTTATGGCTGGCTGCAAATTGTTCTATCGGGCTTATTTCTTTTGCTTGTTGTTTAAAAATAACCGAAATTCCCAAAACTATACAAAGTACAGCAGCCAGGCTCCAGGAGAGTGTTCGAAGCTTTTTTCTTCGGGCGCGTTGTTTCTCAAATGCAATACTTTGCAGAATTCGCGCTTTTAAATTAGCTTTATCTTTTTTGGGTAAAATTTTGAAATTTGGGTACAAATGTTTTCTTTTTATGGGGTTCTCTATTAATAAGAGAATAAAAAAGAAAAAACATAGACAAAAAAAATAACGTTTTTTTAAAGTTTATTTAAAACTTAGCCCGAAGCTCTTTTAAAGCCCTGTAAACTAAGGTCCTGCAAGATTCCAGGCTAATATCCAAAGTAGTGGAAATTTCCTCATAAGATAAATCTTCCGTGAAGCGAAGATTCAGCGCTTGTCGCTGTTTTTTGGTTAATGAACTCAGTGCAGATTCTAGTTTAGCATTCTTGCTCAAGGTAATTTCCTCTAAAATTAATTGTTCCTGAACTGAATCTGTTTGGTAAAGATCTTCTTTAAAATAGTCTAAAAGAACTGTTTTAGACTGACCTTTGAGTTTTCTATAGATATCATTATGAAGAGATTTAAACAAATAAGACTTTACCTGTACCTGTTCAGAAACTGTTTTATGATAACGATGAAGTTCTACAAAAATATCATGTATAGCATCTTCTACCAAAGTCTGATCATTGGTATACTGAATTCCAAAGGTAAAAAGAGCGTCTATATAACGATCATATAGCTCATTATAAGCCTGAATATCTCCTTTTCTAATTTGATTCCATAAATCAATATCCCTTTTTTCATCCTTCATTGAAGACCTTCTTTCTTTTAATAGTTTTTGTTCACCACAAAACTAAAGAATTTAAAAAATTATCAATTAAAATTCTACTTTAATTGATAATTTTCCAGCTTTTCACGCAATAAGGAAAAATAATACTACATTTTAACATTATAAGTCGTAATATAAAATTTTCTTGTAAACCTATAGCGTTGAAAGAGCCATAGGATTCAGTAGCCAGGCAGAATTACAGCTATCAGATTTTATATCTCTGCCAATATAATGAAAACTGCCTGCTTGATGCTCTGTAGAGTACAGTATTTCTACACATTTCAAACTATTGATCCGATTATAAACAATATTTTTTTTTAGAATTTATTTTTTGAGTAGGTTTTGATTTTTTTTTTAAAACAACAAGTTAGAGGTGGGAATTGTAATTTTTTGTACTCATAGCTACTTTTTTAATTCTCAGCTTTAAAAATTTGCTAAGGCAAGCTATTATCTTACAATTTTAAGTTTTAAGACAGTCAGAGAATAAGCAGGAAGATTTAATTGCTGGTTTCCTTTTGTTATTGTGTACTCACTTTGTTTTGGGGTTATTTTTTTTGGATCTGAAAAAGTATTTTCATCTTCTCTACCTGGACTTGCAAGTCGCACGATAGATCCTTTAGATCCTAATTTTGCGCCTTTTAAGTCGATATTAATCTCTTGTGCTGCTGGGGCTGTATTTACCAATTTTATAATTACTTCTTTTTTGTGTACATTTTTTACTGCCGATGCATATAAACTATTTTGCCCCGTTAAAGGTTTTCCCTCTTTGGTAATACTCAATAAATCAGTGCCTTTATTGGTTGAAAACAATTGCTGCACATAATAATTGGCTGAACCGTAAGACTCTAAATTATTGAACCAGATCATATCAGGAGTCCATTGCCAGGCATCCTCGTGCGCCATTAAAGGTGCATAAGATGTGAGATGAACTACCTCTGCATTTCTTTCTAAACCAGTGATAAAAGCGGCTTCAGAGAAAGCACATTCCCAATTATTTCTGTTATTGGGATTAGCGCCTGAAACACTCTGCGCGGCATATTCTCCTGCAAATATCTTTGGGCCTTTTCTATCGTAATTATCATAACGTCCTGCGTTTTCTCTAAACCATTGCGGACTTTTGTAATAATGCTCGTCTACCAATTCTGCATTGAGTTTCTTAAGTTCTTGCATAGCAAAATCAAAATGCTCTCCATCTGGTGAGGGTCCGCTTCCAGAGACAATGATGATATTGGGATATTTTGCTTTAATTGCTTTTTCAAAAACTTTATATCTCTCAATGTAATCGGGTCCCCACTGCTCGTTTCCAACGCCAATGTATTTTAGATTAAATGGCTCTGGATGTCCTGCCTCTGAGCGGATTTTCCCCCAGGTAGTGGTTAGAGCTCCATTGGCAAATTCAATCAAATCTAAAGCATCCTGCACATAAGGATCCAGCTCGTTTATGGAAGCCAATTCTCCTGTATTGTACTGACAGGCCATTCCACAGCTTAAAATTGGAAGGGGTTCTGCCCCTATATCTTCTGAGAGCTGGAAATACTCAAAAAATCCTAAACCAAAACTTTGAAAATAATCGGGTGTTTGTTTATGGTTGAACTCTACATTCCAACGGTTGATCATCGTTTTTCTTTGCTCTAGATTACCCACTGATTTTTTCCATTGGTATCGATCTGACAAGGTTCTTCCCTCCACAATGCATCCTCCGGGAAAACGTAAAAAACCTGGTTTCATATCATATAAAAGCTGCACCAAATCTTTACGAAGCCCATTTTTCCTGTTCTTCCAGGTATCTTGGGGAAAAAGAGAAATCATATCTAAATCTATGGTTCCTGTTCCTTGAAAAGTTATTTTAAGCTTTGCTTTTCCCTGGGTTTGAGTCGCTGTAATTACTGCCGTATAATGGGTCCATTGATCTGATTTTGGAACAATGCTGGTCTCTCCAATTACTTTTTGCTCTTTATCAATTAGCTGGAAAATAATTTTTTTGATGGCTGAATTGTGATTGGCCGCTTTTAGTGAAAGGTTGTATTTTGCATCTTTTTTGACTCCCATTCCCCTGAAGCCTTCATTTATTAAAGCGTAACCTTGGGCATTATTGATCTCTACTCTGCAAAAAACAGTATTGTCTGCCTGAACTTTTACTGGCGCTGCACTTCCCGATTCTTTGTTCAAAGAAGATCTTTTGGTATTGGGCTCTTGCCATCCCATCAAAGGTTTATCAAATTCAAAAGATCTGTTTTTAATCAACTCGGCATATAATCCTCCATCTGCTGCAAAATTGATATCTTCAAAAAACAAACCAAACATGGTAGGCTGAATTTTGGTAATGGTCCTCGAAGCATCTAGCTCTAAAATTGTTTTTTGAGCATTCAGATAAAAACTGCTTATTATAAGACTGCAAGTTGTAATTCTGGTAAGGATATTATTTTTCATAAGTTCTCTAATGCAAGGAATTATTTTTGTACTGCCTCTAATTTAGCAGGAAAAGCGGATTGTCCCTCTAGATTTGTGATAATTAATGCATCTACATTTTTACTCTCCACTGCGTATTTAAAATATTCGGGTTTGTTCTCTCCCCATTGCACGGCGCAGTTCTGTACTTTGATTCTTTCTGCCGAATCAAAATAGAATCCTGAGGTACTTCCCTTTACAAAACCTTCTACATTAGAAGGGCGCCTGTCATATACTCCCCCGGGAAAAGAAGTTGTTTTATCAATAAAAACACTCACATTATCAAAAACAATATTCTTGATTTTATCTTTTGATTCCCCACTTACAAACACACCGTTTTCACCCCTGCATTGAATATTGGAAAAATAGATATTCTTTATCTCTCCTACTCTTCCTTGTGTAGCTCCTTTTGGAAAACGCCAGTTGGCATCTTTATGATTTGCTTTGGCTCTACTGAAAGCCGTTACATAAATGGGTTCTGCTTTTCCCCACCAGGTATCGGTGGTCAATTTACTCTCGATAATGATATTTGAGAAAATAACATCGCTCACTGTTCCTTCATCGCGATTCTGAATTCCCAAAGCGCGATTGCTGTTTTTAATGATACAATTATTGAATACCACTTGTCTTATGGCATCCATATTTTCTGAACCAATTTTAATAGCGCAGCTGCTGCTGGTCATCGTACAATTGGTCACTGTAATGTTCTCACAGGCACCAAATTCTTCAAATTCTCTTCTGTTCTTCAAACAAATACAATCATCCCCGCTTTCAATATAACAATCGCTGATTCTCACATTTTTGGAATGATCCAGATCAATACCGTCACTGTTGCGAACCTTCAGGCTATTTAACAAAGTAATACCACTAATTACAACGTCGTTACAGCCAACCAAATGAATAGTCCAATAAGCCGAATTTCCAATATGAACATCTTTGATTCTGATATTTTTTCCTCCGATAATAGTCAATACGTGTGGTCTTGGATCCAACACGTTAAAAGGTTTTAAAACATAAGAATCTTCCAGTTCTTCACCCATAAAAGAAATTCCGTTTCCATCTATTTTTCCGCTTCCGCTAATGGTAAAATCCTCTACGTTTTCTCCTCCAATCCAAATTGTTCCTTCTCCGGGATTGTTTCTAAAAGCACTTTTGGTGTATAGTTTCTCATCGGGACTTGCCAATAATTTAGCACCGGCTTCGATATGCAGCTCCACTTTTGATTTTACATCAAACGGTCCGGCCAAAAAAGTAAACGGCGCGGGAATTAAAACTCTTCCGCCTGTTTTACTACAGGCATCAATTGCTTTTTGAATGGCCGCTGCATCATTGGTTTTTCCATCTCCTTTGGCTCCGTATTTTTTAACGTTGTAAATATTCTGCGCTGCAACTGTCAGGGAAAAACAAAAAATCAGGATCGCAATTATAGATTTCTTTTTCATTTCATTTTATTTATTAAAAACCTTGTTTGAGATAGTCTCGGCAAAGTTTTTGGTTTATTTTTTCGCAACTTTGTGGCAAAATTTCAATGCGCAGGCAATTCAAATTTATTTTGCTGCGGTTCTGTTTTTCTTTTTAAAGATTCACTATCCAGATTACTTGATAAAACATCTTTAAAAACAATCTGATTGATTTTATCCCAAGGCATATCAATGGCTTTCATTGTTAGATTTTCTACATCATCAAAAACAAAGGCAGGGCGAAAATCTTCTTTCTCTAAAATCAGTTTTATATTCTTCATTTCGATTCCCTTTACATGACGCACATAAAATCCCCAGCAAGGCAATTCTCCAAACATAGTAAATTCAGGATAACCCTTTATGTTTTCTTTTACATCTTTTAATCGGCTTAAAGGGTGATATGCCATTCCTTTTGAGGCTCTTCCCGGGTAGGTAATTTCAATATTCTCTAGAGTTACATTTTCTATGAAATGTCCCGGAATTCCCGCAATAGAAGCCGGAAACGGATTATGAAAATAATCAACTTCTGGTCCGCGCATATCATAATTGATATCCGGACGGCCAAAAGGAACCTGTACTTTTACATTTTTAATCGATACATTTTTGATATAACCCGGCTTGTCTCCATTTCTATGTCCTAAACGAATCAATATTGCATTTCCTGTATTCACCGCCTTAATATTCGAAATCTTAATATTTTCAATTTCAGCACCATCTACAGATTCAATGGCAATTGCCGATCTAAAAGTATCATAGACCTCGATATCTTCGATAGTTACGTTTTTAAAGCTGCCGTAAGAACCTGTACCAAATTTAACGGCATTGGCACTCGATCTGATGCTGCACTTTGCAATGTAAATATTATTATTCTCTAATCCGGGCGTCTCCGATTTTAGGCAAATTCCATCATCTGCTGCATTTACCTTGCAGTTGGTTATTCGAACATTTTCACACCCGTCAATGTCAATTCCGTCATTGTTCCAATATGCTGTACTATTAACTTTCACTGCATCAATTACAATATTTTTACAATTTGTAAAACACTGAACCCAGCCCGGACTGTCTTTTAATGTGATATTGAGCATGGTGATTGAATCGCATTTTACAAATGAAATCAGTTTTCCTCTTGCGTCCTCGGGACGCATTCTTCTGTAATTGTATTTGGGATCAATTCGAACTCCTGTATGATGCAGACTATCAATTGCCAATGCGAGTTCTCTTCCTTGACCATCTATACTCCCTTTTCCGTTTACTGCAATATTTTTTGCTTCATTGGCTATAATCAAAGCTCTTATTGCTTCATATTTGGGATAATCTTCCGGGTTTGTGCTGCCTAACAAAATAGCTCCCTGTTCAAAAAAAAGTTCCACTCCGCTTTTTAAAACGATGCTTCCTGATAAAAATTCACCTTTAGAGAAAACAACTCTTCCTCCTTTATTTTTGTTGGCCGCATCAATTGCTTTTTGAATTACTTTTGTATTTAAAGTTTTACCATCTCCTACGGCGCCATATTTTTTAATGTCAAATATCTTTTGGGCCGAAACGGTTAGGGAAATACAGAAAATAAACAGTGTTATTATACAATTTCTTTTCATTTCTATTTTATTTTAATCTTGATTTTTAACAAAGCAGCGTTTCTAAATTTTTTCATGCAGATCTTTTTTAAATCTGTGTGAAACAAAAACTTTGTGCCTTTGGGTCTTTGCGAGCAATTTTCGTCAGCTTACCAAAAAACAGTATATAGAGCCACTAATACGCCACAGATAATAAAGGAACCAACAATAAATTCTGATGAGACTTTAAACATCGAATTATCAACTTCTATTTTATGAATTTCAGCTTCCTGTTCAGATACTGGATTTGCCAGACTAATGCCAAGCATTATAAAGACAATTAAAAAGAAAACAATAGTCATTCGGTCTAAGAAAGGATAATCAGGAAAAGCGCCATCTGTCCACATAGGCAGGAATTTCAATATAGCAGCAAGAGGCACTGTTAACAATGCGCCGGCAAGTCCGGCTGATGGCGTTGTTTTTTTCCAGAACATTCCAAGTAAAAAAACCGCTAAGACTCCCGGAGAAAAGAACCCAACATATTCCTGTATAAACTGATAGGCCTGATCTAATGATTTTAATGCAGGCGCTACAATAGCAGCAATGATCATACACACCACCACACACCATCTTCCGGTGCGTACCAGCTTTTTTTCTGTTGCCTTAGAATTGAAATATTTTTTATAAATATCTAAAGAAAAAATAGTCGAAATACTATTGGCTTTTCCTGCCAAAGAAGCCACAATGGCTGCTGTTAGAGCCGCAAGAGCCACACCTTTTAATCCTGCAGGAAGTAAATTCATTAAAGTTGGATACGCCTGATCTGGTTTTAAAACCCCTGCTGCATCTACCATTTCCTGCTGAAACATTCCATTGGAATGCATTACAAACATGGCTATACCTGGTAAAACGGCAATAATTGGGACTAATAATTTTAGAAAAGCGGCAAATAAAATTCCTTTACGGGCGGTTTTTAAATCGGCGCCTAAAGCACGCTGGACAATATATTGGTTGCATCCCCAATAGGCCAGATTATTGATTAACATACCACCAATTAAAACAGACATTCCCGGCAGTTCATTATAATGCGGATTGGATTTTTCTAGTATCATATGCAAATGCCCGGGCGCCTGATCAGCAATAATGGCCAGACCTTTTAGAATGTCTTTCCCAAAACCAAACTGATCTGAAAGTAAAGTCAATGCCAGATAAGTGGTTACCAAGCCACCCAAAATTAAAACGATAACCTGAAACATATCGGTATATCCAATTACTTTCATTCCCCCTAAAGTTACAATCACTGAGAATAAACTTAAGGCAATAACACAAAACTGAAAACTTACAGGAGCAATAGAAGAAATAGCCAAAGCGCCTAAATAAATGATAGAAGTAAGATTTACAAACACATAAATTAAAAGCCAGATAATTGCCATAATAGTACTTACCGTTCCGCTGTATCTTTTGGCCAGAAACTGCGGCATGGTAAATATTTTATTTTTAAGATAAACCGGTAAAATAAACATCGCCACGATAATTAATGTGGCCGCTGACATCCATTCATAAGAAGCAATTGCAAGGCCAATGGCAAAACCAGAACCGCTCATACCAATAAAGTGTTCTGCTGAAATATTAGAAGCAATCAAAGAAGCTCCAATTGCCCACCAGGTAAGGGATCCTTCGGCTAAAAAATATTCATTGGAACTGGTTGCTGCAGTTTTCTTGCTTCTGTAAATATACATTCCATAAGCCGTTACTATGATAAAGTAAATAAAGAAAACAATGTAATCTGCGCTTTGTAATACATTCATAATGTTGTGGTTATTGTGAGGTTAGTAAAATGTATTTTAAAATTGAATGTGTTTCAAATTTTTAGAAACCATTTTCTTTTATATAGAAAATAAAGCAATAGTAGCTGTACTACACTTACCGATAAAGCAGCAAAAAAAGGCTGCCATACAAGGGGCGTAAAATGGATAAGTCCGCCAAAAACATAATCTGCTGTATGTTTAAAATCAATTAAACCTTCGGCGGCGATATAAATTAAAATAGAATTTGAACCGATTAAAATTAATGGGAATGCCCATTTATGAAATCCGAAAAAATCAATTATCAAATAAAAAAAGACAAAAAACAAAATGCTGAATCCCCCGACAAAACATACAAATGAACTGGTCCATAAATGTTTATTGATTGGAAAACTACTATCCCATATCAGGCCTGCAATAATCAAAGCCACTGCCGTAAGAGTCATTAAAAGCAATTTTACTTTTATAGAAAAAGAGTAATTTGCTTTTAGAAATGTTCCGGTAAAAACGCCCAATAAAGCCGTAGCAATAGCAGGTATGGTAGAGAAAATTCCTTCCGGATCATAAACCCTGCTATGGAGTCTGCCTGGTAAAATCAAGCGGTCAATATAGCCTTCCAGTGATCCTTCCTTAGTTAAAACTCCTGCGCCAAATTCAGGCACGGGAATCCATTTCATTGCTGCATAATAGCCAATCAAAATACCCAGGAACCAGATTAATTGTCTCTTAAAATCAAAATTCAAATAGATGATTCCTGCACAAAACCAGGCCAGTCCAATTCTTCCTAAAACACTTGCAAAACGCGTATGATCAAAACCATCAAATCGCAATAATCCATTGACCACAAAACCTAAAACCAGTAAAATACAGGTTCTGCGGAGCATGGATAAGTAAATTTTTCGCTTTTCGCTGCCCGGTAATTCTTGTGGTGTTTCTACACCAGCCAGCTGCATTTTCTTTTCAAAAGAATACGGCATTGAAACCCCTGCAACAAACAGAAATACAGGAAAAATCATATCGTAAAATGTGATCCCATCCCACTCGGCATGATGCAGTTGTGAGGACATCCAGATAAAAACCGGAATTGGGGCTGCTTTGGCCAGAGCATGAATGATGTGTTCTCCGCTCATAATCCAAAACATAACAAATCCGCGAAGTGCATCTAAAGAAATTAATCTTCCTTTTGTAGTGTTGTTCATTTTTTAGTATTCGGTGGTCAGTTGATCGTTTTTTTTAGTATTTGAGTCTCAGTGACAGTTTTCAGTGCAAATGAGACTGTAAACTGTGATTGTAAACTAAAATTTTATTCTATTGGTTTTATAACAAATCCATAGCTGTATTCACTTTGGGTCAATACATATTGCTCGTGTGGCGGTAATCCCCAGCTGTTGTCTCCTCCTAATCCGCGCTGGGTCAAATCAACACAAACCACCACTTCATTTCTTGGAGTAATATCGCTGGAATGCATATTCTTTTTAGAAATTCCTGCATCAAAATCACTCGGATAATTATTCAAAGTACTCATCCCTAAAGGCTGCAGACCTTTTATCTCCAGGCCATTTCCATTATTGCCTGACAATTTAAACCAGCGTATATCGGTTTTGTATCCGTTTTCCTGCGGGCGTGTATAAGGCACATATTGGTCTGCAACTTTACTGTTGTAAACTCCTTTGAATGAAGAGGTTTTTCTATCTGGATAATTCTCCAGAGGTCCTCTTCCGTAATAATCCAGATTCTCTAAGGTGTTTTTTAAGGTGAAGATCATGCCGAAACGCGGCAGTTCGGGAACCGGGTTATTGCCTTTTTTATAAGACGCCTGTATTTCTAATACACCGTCATTTGCTAAGGCATATTTAATGGTATAATCCGAAGCTACATCATTGAGTTTTAACTTGGCAATGATATATTGCTTGCCTTGCTCCTCTGTTTGCTCAATGCTTTCTAAAGTGGTGTTTTTACCGGCTGTTCTCCAAACATTGGATCTAATCTGCATTTTATTTCCAATATCATTATCGGTTGGTGCTCTCCAGAAATGGGGTTCGGGATATTGATTAAAGTACTCCTGGCCTTTTAGACTATAGAAAGAAATTAATCCTGTTTTTTTACTGATTTTGACCACAACATTCTCTGAAGTCAACACAAACTGCTCTTGCTCGTCCTGAATTTTAGAAGCACTTGCCTTTTCAGGTTGTGCAAAATACTTAGAGTCTTCAATTACAAACTGCTCTTTGGCAATTTCAAAATGCTCAGGGAGAAATTCTGATCCTGTTTTAGTGTATGCAAAAACATTCAATAAATATTCTGTTGCTTCTTTAGATGGTAATTCTGGAAGTTCAATCTTAAACTGCTTTTTTGTTTTCGGCTCTAAAGCAACATCTATTGTTCCTTCTTTGATTGCTTTTCCATTTTCTAAAACTTCGTATTTAAAGCTATATTTATTGAGGTTTGTAAACCCAAAATCATTTACAATTTCGATCACTCCATTTTTGATATCTGCTGCATTAAATAAAATATCCTGATAGACTTTTTTTACTTCAAATGCTCCGGGGTGCGGTGTTCTGTCAGGAAAAACTAGTCCGTTATGACAAAAATTCTCATCATTGAGATAATTCTGGCTTCCCATATCGCCTCCATAAGCCCAGTATTTTCTGCCTGCTTCATCTGTTGCTTCAAATCCCTGATCTACCCAGTCCCAGATAAAACCACCCTGCATGTTTTTGCTTGCGCGAATAATATCCCAGTACTCTTGAAAATTACCACTACTGTTTCCCATCGCATGGGAATACTCACACATGATAAAGGGACGGCTCACTTCTTTGCGCGCCGCATATTCTTTCATATAAGCAATGGTTGGGTACATCGGACAGACGATATCTGTGTTTTCATTTTCCTTTGCCTGTTCAAACTGCACCAATCTTGTATTGTCTCTTTTTTTGATCCATTTATAGGCCTCATGAAATACAGGTCCATTGGCACTTTCATTACCTAATGACCAAATAATTACCGATGGAGCATTTTTATCTCTTTCTACCAAGCTGTAAATTCGGTCTAAATGCGCCTCTCTCCATTGGGGAAGATAGCCCGGATTGTTTTTTGGATTCATCCACATTATAGGCTGTCCCTCCACTCCCATTCCATGGCTTTCAATATTGGCCTCATCCACCAAAAACAAGCCGTATTTATTACATAATTTTACCCATAAAATATTATTTGGATAGTGACTGCAGCGCACCGAATTAATGTTGAGCTGCTTCATCATTTTGATGTCTTTGATCATCGTGGCCTGGTCCTGATAATGTCCCGTTTGGGGATTATGCTCGTGAATATTTACACCATGAACCATCAATCGAACTCCGTTTACCAATAATTGCCCGCCTTTTAGCTCTACTTTTCTAAATCCGATTTGAGTGGAAACGCTCTCTAGAATATCTCCTTTTGCATTTTTCAAAGTCAAAAGCAAGGTGTATAAATTTGGTGTTTCGCTGCTCCATAATTTTGGGCCCGATACATGCTGAGCAAAATTTAAAGTCTGAATTTTAGATGCTTCAAAATTGACATTCAATTCTTTTGTAAATACATTTTTTCCAGAAGCATCTACAAGTTTGGCAACCAATTTTTGATTATTAACAGCAATCGAAGTCAGGTTTTTCAAACTTACCTCTACACTTAAACTTGCGTTTTTGTATTTCGCATCCAAGTCCGGTTTGGCAAAAAAATCTGAAATACGAACATTATCTGTACTATATAAATACACGTTTCTGTCAATTCCAGAGAGCCTCCAGAAATCCTGATCCTCCAGATACGAACCATCACTCCATCTGTATACCTCTACAGCCAAATCATTTTTTCCGGGTTTTAAATATTTAGAAATATCAAACTCTGCCGGACTTTTGGTGTTTTCGCTATAGCCTACTTTTTGACCATTTACCCAAATATACATGGCAGATGTTCCTGCTTCAAAATGAAGAAAAACATGTCGGTTTTTCCAGTCTTCGGGCAGCACAAAATCTTTTTTATAAGAGCCCACCGGATTATCCCAGTGATTGATAAAAGGAGGATTTTTCTCAAATGGATAGGTTATATTGGTGTAAATGGGTACACCGTAACCATGCAGTTCCCAATTCGAGGGCACTTGAAGCTCTGCCCAGTGCAGGGTGCTGAAATCTGTTTTGTAAAAATCCTTTGGACGCTGATCTGGTGTTGGCGACCAGGAAAATTTCCATTTACCGTTTAAAGAAAAATACCAGGGTGAATTTTCGTATTGATCCCTTATGGCCGAAGTTTCATCTGCATAAGGAAGAAAAGAAGCGCGCGCGGGTTCTCTGTTAATTTGAAACACATTAGGATTTTCCCAATCATTTGAATCTTTTTGCTGAGCCAGAATTAAATCTGCGCAAAGCAGCAGCAGGGGTAATAAAAGTATTTTGATTTTATGCATTGTTGTGGTTTTAGATAGCTTTCAAATGAAATTTTTGATTTTTCTAAAATTTCAATTTCTCGGGTAGATATTTAGCAACTAGCTCTTTATAATAAGGAAGTAATGCTTTTACATCTGGTTTAACCGGAGCTTTAGTATATAAATCATAGGGATTGAACTTTCTTACCCAGTCAAACATTTCGATGTCTTTCTCATTCATTAAATGGGCATACGCATTTTCTTTATGCTGAGAATAAAATGAATGATAACGAATCATATACAAAGCCGGATCGGGAAGGTAATCTCTCATAATCTGATACAAATATTCGTCATGACCCCAGCTCATTTTTACCTTATCCAGTCCGCAGTTTTGGCTGTAAACTCCAAATTTGGTATTGAATCTCGGGTCTGTATAATCGGGATTTTCTTTGAAAAATTCCCAGTAGACAATTTTATCGGAGTATGCGCAACCAACAGGAAATGTATCGCCAACAACGGCCCACTGTGGTTCTCCAAACAAACATAAAATTTTACCCAAATCATGAATAAAACCTGTAAGCACAAACCAATCCGGGTGGCCGTCTGCTCTAATGGCTTCAGAGGTCTGCAAAAGGTGTTGGGTTTGATCCAGGTCAATATCCGGATCGCTATCATCTACAAGTGTGTTCAAAAAATCAACAGCTTGCCAGATTGACATTTCTTTTTTATTGAATTGCAGAAATTCTGCTTCTTTATTACAAACAAAATCGTAAGTCTGATAGGTGTGGTTAATTCTATAAAACTCCTTAACTGTTTCTACTCTTTGCGAATCAACATAATTTCTGAATTCTTCTTTTTCTTTCACCGGCGCACTCTGAGAAGGATCAGGATAGCGCAATAACAAATCATCTTCCCACTGATCTAAATTATTCAACGGATTATCGGTGTCTATATGCTTTTTCATAATGCTAAAAGTTTAAAAGTTATAAGACAAAAATAGAATTACCCATACCGTTCAAAATGGACTAATACATCAAAAACATGGATAATTTTAATTATTGTAAGATTTTTACATATAATTTAATCCAAATAGCTATGAGGTTAGTTTTTTCTCATTGATGAGTTGTGAGCAATCAAACTGGAATTTCTATATCATAAATTACCAATCTTTGCCGATTTTCTCTGTGATGATTCCTTTACAAGGATGACAAGATTGTGGATATACCTTGCCAATAAACCTTGCGCCCCTTGGTTGCAACCAGGGGCTATACTCTTTAAAATAGTAATAAAAGAATTCGTGTAATTTGTGTAATTCGCGCAAAACAAAAAATCATTTTAATCTGCGCGCCTAAAACTAATTAATGAGCTTACTGGGCGGGAAACCAAACTGTTTTTTAAAGCATCTGCTGAAATACAAAGGATCATTGAAGCCCACCAGATTGGTCACCTCCGATACATTGTACTTTTTGGTTTTGAGCAGTTCTGCTGACTTTTTTAAACGAATGGTTCTGATAAATTCATTTGGTGCCAAATCGGTCAGCTCTTTGATTTTTCTGTATAATTTTGAAGAACTTACACCCAATTTATCACAAAGAAATTCTGTAGAAAGATCAACCTCGCTTAAATTATCATTGATCAGATTGGTCACTTTTACCATAAATTGCTCATCAATTGGCGAATGAGTCAGCATGCTGACCTTCCCTTCTACCTCACCTGAGAATTTTTGCTTGAGTTCTAATCTTGATTTGATCATATTCTCAATAACTGTTTTGAGAAGTAAGGGCTCAAAGGGTTTTACCAGATAGCCATCAGCCCCCATGTCGTAGCCTTTTACTTTATCCATATTCTCGGAAAGGGCAGTAAGCATCACAACGGGAATATGGCTGATGAATTCATCATTTTTAAGCTCACGGCAAAATTCCAATCCGTCCATAACGGGCATCATCACATCGGTAACGCATAAGATGGGTTTTATTTGTCGGCAGATTTTTAAACCTTCTTCTCCATTCTCTGCCTGGTAAACTTTATAATAATCCGATAAATAGTCTACCAGATATTTTCTAAGCTCGCTGTTATCCTCAATTACCAGGATCTTTTCTTTAAGATCTGTATTTTGAATGATTTTCTTGGCCGCCTTCTCTGGGATAAGCATACTGAGATTGTCATTTTTAAGAGCGTATTCAAAGACCTCTTTATGCTCGTAAGCATCACGGTCAATGGGAATCTCTACCCTAAAGGTACTTCCTTTCCCTGGTGTACTTTCCACAGATATACTTCCTTTATGAATGGCAACTAAAGATTTTACTAGCGACAATCCAATGCCTGATCCGGTATTATTGGCCTTACTGTTTGTGGCCTGATAAAATCTTTTGAAAATTTTATCCTGACTCTTCAAGGGAATCCCAATTCCATTGTCGCTTACTTCAATCACTAAAATATCCTCAACGGTATCTTTGAGCCTGATATACAAATCCACATTGCCGTTTTTATTGGTAAACTTCAAGGCATTGGACAATAAATTATAGAGGATTTTATCATACTTGTCATTATCCAGCCAACCCTTTATTTCATCGTCCTCAGAGACAAAACTCAGCCTTATCTTTTTATTGAAGGCCATCTCATTAAAGGAATCAAAGATATTTTTGGAATAAGAGAGAATATCGGTTTTAGTGACTTTTAATTTCAATTCACCTGACTGGGCTTTTCTAAAATCCAACACTTGATTGACCAAATTGAGCAATCTGCTGGCATTTTGATAAATTAAATTGTAGCGGCTTTTTTCATAATCCGTTGCATTACTGCTTTCCTCTAAAAGCTGTTTGGCCGGCCCCAAAATAAGCGTTAATGGCGTTCGCAATTCATGGGAGATATTGGTAAAGAAACGCAATTTCTCATTGTTTAATTTAATATCGTGTTCTCTGTTTACTTTCTCGGTAAGGAGCTCTTGTTTTAAACGAATTCTGTTTTTGATTTCTTTTCTTATGAAATAAAAAATTCCAAATAAAAGTGCCAAAAACAGTACAAAAGAAGTTGGCGTTAGCCAAAAAGGCGGCAGGATTTTTATTTTATAAGAAACCGTTTTACTCCAAAATCCGTCGCTGTTGCTTGATCTGATTTTAAAGGTATAACTGCCCGGATAAAGGTTGGTATACTGAACAATTCTTGAACTACTATTGGCAGTAATCCAATGTTTGTCAAATCCTTCGAGCATATATTGAAATTTATTGAGCTTTTCATTAGCAAATGAAGGGGCAGAGAACTGAATCGAAAAATTACGGTTTTTATGGCTTAGTGCTATTTCTTTTCCATAATTTAAATCTTTTGACAGTGGAACTTCGCCATTAATTTCCATCTCTGGAAGCACTTCTTCATTCTGAATTTTAAATTCAGAGATAACCGGCAAAGGTGACCATTTATTTCTTTTCATCTCAGGGGGTGAAAAAGAGATAATACCATTTTTACCTCCCAGAAAAATATTGGAATTGTTAAAGTAAAAAAAGCCACTTGAACTAAAAACATCCAGTCTATTGCCGCTGTTGACGTGATAAATACTGATATCGCGTAAATTGGATTTAACAAAGGCAATGTTGTTGTTATTGATATTGAGCCATAAATTTCCCTGGGCATCCGATAAAATATCAGTGATCCATTTTCCTGAGAGTTCTTTAAGATTTTTTACCGGTTCAAATTGGTTCTCCCTGGCATTGTAGAGACACAATCCAAAACGCGTTGATGCCCATATTTTACCTTTGGTATCCACCAAAACATCACTTACGTTCTCATCATGAGGAATGCCTTTTTCTTTGATAAAAAGCGATGAGTAGGTTTCTATCCTCCCGGAATTGATATTGTACTTTACAACGCCGGTTTCTGTTGCAAACCAAACATTCTCCTTGGTGTCTCTTTCAATGGCATTAATCTGAAAATCGGGCAGCAGTCTACTTGAAGATTCTACCTGGAGCGTTTTAGTATTTAAAATTACTGCGCCTTCTCCAAAGGAGCCCACAATCATGGAATGATCTGAGATTCTGGCAAAAGCAAAAACGGGTGATTTTTCAAATCCTGCCTTTATCTCCCTGGAAGAATTTGTGCTGTAATTGTACACCAATATATTGCCGTCCCAAAGACCGCAGTAAAAAATTTTTCCATCATCAGAATAAATACTGGCGATATCTTTTCCTGTATTGTGCAGTGGAGTTGAGCCTTTATTGTTAGAGATAAAAAGTCCGTTGTGATAGGTCGCTACAATCACTTTCTGATCATAGGTTTTGGCAAAACCTCTTATACGCGGTGCCTGATTGCCTATTGAGCGTGAGATATCTTTGTTTAAAGTGAACTGATTCTCATAGGGATCATATTTATCCAATCCGTCCTCGGTGCCAATCCATAAAACCCCCGAAGCATCAAAATAAAGGGATGAAATTAAATTATCTACCAGGGAGGTATCATCTGATAGAATTGAATAATACCATTTGTAATTTCCTCTCTGGATATCTTCGAGTTGATTGCAAACCAACAATCCCCCTAAGGTTCCCACCCAGTATTTTCCATCGGGAGCGCGCGCAACTGATAAAAAATAAGGTCCTAAAGCGCCTCTGACCTGTTTGTTTTCTATGTATAAATTCACAAACTCATCCCTGGCCTTATCGAGTTTGTACAAGCCTTCACGCGTTCCCACAAAAATATCGGACTTGGCATCCTCATAAATAAAATTACTATAGGGGTTCTTTATATTGGAATAGGGAACAGAAAGTGTGTAATTATTAATTCGAAGGATTGCTCCCTTAGGATCCATTGTTATTTTTGCAATACCTGATTTCTCGTAGCTACCCACCCAGATATTGCCTTTTTTGTCCTCAAAGATTTCTTTTACATAATCAAACCCCTTGAGCTTTATTTTTTCAAATCGGTTTTCTTTCAAAAAAAACAAATACATTCCTTTTGTTTTGGTACCTACCCAGACTCTTTTGAATTTATCGACATAAACAGATCTCACTTCATCATCGGGCAGACTCTTTGGATCCTGCTTTTTATGGTAAAAGGTGGTAAAGACATGCGTGTCCATCTCAAAGAGTGTGAGTCCTTTTCGCGTACCAATCCATAAGTGATTGGAGGCTTCGTCCAGCTCCAAAGCCGTAATGTCATCATTGTAGAGTTTATTTTTCCCCGGGGTGGAACTCATGTAGTTTTTAAACTGATAACCGTCAAAACGGTTTAAGCCTGAAAATGTTCCAAACCATAAAAACCCTTTTTTATCCTGCACAATATGACGTACAGAATTATGAGACAATCCGTTATTATCATTGTAGTGCGCAAATTTTATATTCTGTGAATAAGAATGATAAAAAATGGCAAGAAATAAAAATAGTGCAAATTTTTTCTGTCTCATTGAAATAAATTAAAAACGCAATTTAATGTTTTTGATTTAATTAATATCAAAATTATTTAACAGATAATCTATCAATTTTGTTGTTTTTTAAATCAATCCTAAAATGATCAGACGGCTCGCCATTCATGGTTTTGCAAAATATTTCTGCCCATAGGATCAGTTTTGGATCATTTGATTTTTTTAACGCTGTGCAAACCAATTCATATTGCTTTAATCTGTTTTTTCCAATTTCGGGAACTGCCAGTTCACCGGCGCTTCTCAGGCGGTAAAAATCCAATATCATATCAAAACCACTCCACAATTCAAAATCGCAAACTCCCAGTGCATTTGCTTTCAAACACTCACTAAGCTCAGATGCATTTTTATTGATTTCCAATAAATCTCTACCGGAAAGATTTAGAATTGATTGTAAAAAATCAGCTGGAAAATCTTCGGGCAGGAATCTTAAACGCACTAATTCTTTTAAATGCCAGCTTGTAAATGCTTTATAATCCTTGGCCTTTAAAATTTCCTTGTTCCAAATAGGATCGCTTTTACTTTGCTGCAAATAAGCATATTCTTGTTTGTAAAAAGCAAACAAACTATTGAATTTCTTGACCTTTCCAATGACTACTGTTTGCACCTCAAGCTCAGAGTCCGAGTGAATTGTCAATATTTTATACCCTGGCATATAGGCTGCAAGGGATGGCGTTTGAATATTAAACAATGTATTTCCCTTTGCTGATGTTCGCAAGCCCGTATCGTTGATGTGCATGTGGCCTCCAAAATGAATCTGAATTCCGGCATCTGCAAAGAGCTGCGCTACCTCTTCGCTGGGAACTCGCTGTAGCTGCATTTTATCGGCGCCAAAAAGCTGCTTTAATTCCCCCGACGCATTATCATTGAATTCCACCATGGGATAATGGCTAAAAGCAATGAGTATTTTATGGTTTTCCTTGGCCTGCTGAGCTACTTTTTTTACCCAGTTCAATAAGTGGCTTTTATAAATTAGAACGTTATTATAACCTGTATTGGCGCCCGAGAAATCATGCGCATTATCTATCTGACCCGATAGCTTCTGGCTGGGAACATAGGCGTTGGCATCTATGGCCAAAAGCCAGATTCCTTTGATGGGCTCCACCAGATAACTCGCATCGGAAAGACGAAGATTGGTGTTTTTAATTACATAGGTTCTTTTCTCCAAAACAGCTTCTCTTTGCGCCTGGGCAAAAGTATAATCTTCATAGCTATAGTGCGAAAAAGGGGTTTGCCAATACAAATGGGTCTTTTTTGGAAAAAAACCAAAATCCCGCATTTGCTCAATAATTTCCTTATAACCCCCGTTTTTTATATCGGCTGTGATAATGGGCGGCAGCTCGTTTTTATCTTTACTCAGATCAGTTTGTGAACTGCTGATGATCTGCTCTTTTCCGTCTTTACCTAAAAAATCAGTTTTCACAGCATCCTGCCAAAATGGTCTTACAACATCATGATTGCCGGTGGTGACAAAAAATGAGATTCCGTATTTCTCTGAGTATTGGCGGAGTATTTTTCTTAATCCGCGCACGTGAACCGGCTGCCCGTCATCACTGAAATCACCGGGAAGAACCACTTGCTTGATGCCTTTTTTGACAATATCATCTAAAGCTTGCAAAAACGCAAAATAATTTTCATTGAAAATTCTCGTAGAATGCAATTGCGCGTTCATCGTCCTGATATTGGCATATTCACCTGTAAGGGGATTTTTGATTCCCTGATAAGGGTTATCTTCAAATTTGGCAAAAATATCCTGTAGATGAGCATCGGCTATAAAGGCGATTTGGATCTTTTTCTCATTGAAATCTTGCCCTGTTTTACAGGAAAACAGCACCAGAAGAAGCAATGAGGCAAAGATATTTTTAAATGACATTCTTTATTGTTTTGATATTACGCGACAGACCCCATAGGTCTGTCTTCTTCGCGGGATTTACTTTTCAATTCACTTGGTCCACTACGCCTACCAAAGTAAAATTTATCCCTAGGGGATTCTTGGTTATTTTACAGATTAAAGGAAACTGCGGATTCTTTACAATCCACATTTCAGTTTGATCAATTTGCGCGATCACGTGCAGCGCATCGATTAGCTTTCCTTCAATAAAAACGCCGTTTTTGTCTTGGTTTTTATCCAGAACATATTGGGTATTGTTATAGAGAAAAGAACTGTTTTTCAATAAATCCCCATAAGCCGACTGTGAGATCATAAAAAAAGTCTCTGTTGGTTTTAAGTGTAACTCCGGGGCATATTCCCCTTGATTAAAACTCAGGGCATTTCCGTTTTTCACTGCCTCGCCGAGCATAACAATACTGCTTTTCACCCCTCTTGTCTCGAGTTTAAAAGTCAGTTTATCCTCTGACGTCTGGGCCCTTAGCGATAAAGTTCTGGTCTGTCCGTGAAGTTTGCACACGTAATGCAAGACTGTATTATTTTTTATTGTTGGAATGTAGCTCTGAGCTACACCTGTTTGATAAAATATCAAAAACAGAAATGCTGTAATTATATTTTTCATCTTTGTGATTGTTTTATTTTGCCGGTGGTAAAATAGTAGTTCCCCAAGGCGAAGGTTTGGAATCCATCTCTAAGATTAATTCTCCTCCCTTATTAATATCATCATGTAAAATCCAGGCTTTATTATAAGATTTTCCGTTTAAAAAAGCCGCTTTTATATATTTGTTTTTATCGGTCATTTTCTTGGCTGTAATTATAAACTCTTTACCGTTTTCTAATTCTATGGTGGTTTGTTTTACAAAAGGGGTATTGATCAGATAATAAGGCTGTCCGGCGTTTGGATACAAGCCCATCATGTGAAAAGCCAGCCATGAGGACATCGCTCCCGAATCATCGTTGCCAGGAAGTCCTTCTCTTGAAGTATTGAAATTCTTCTTGATAATGGTGCTGATTCTCTGGCTGCTCAAGTGCGGTTTTCCAATCCAGTGATAAAGACATGGGGTTAAAAACGAAGGCTCGTTGGCCACATTATAAAATTCTGAATCAAAAAAAGTATTCAATCTGTTTTCAAAGGCTTTTGCGCCTCCTGATTTTCGAATCAGTTCGGGAACATCATGGGGAATGCTAAGGGAATATTCCCATGAATTTCCTTCATAGAAAAACACGCACCAGTGGCATACATACCAAGGCGATTCGATAATTACCGGGGTGTATCTAAAGGTAGGCTTCTGGATTTTTGATTCCCCGAAAACAACATCATCGAGCCATTTTCCCTCTTTGTCCCTTGGCATAATAAATCCTCTGGCGCCATTATTTTCATAATCCGAGCGCCATAAATTCTGCCAGCTGTCGGCTTGTTTGATGTACTGATTGTACAGATCGGTTTTGCCTAAACCTTTGGCTAGAATGGCAATATTGTAATCATTGTAGGCGTAATCGATAGTTCGGTTTCCCGCGCGGTCTATGCCGTAGGGAACATATCCTAAGAGGAGATAATCTGCAAGTCCGCCCCTTCCTTCTTTTTCTTCATTTCCTCCCGGGGGCACTGTGGCGTCTTTGAGCATGGCCTGCAGGGCGAGATCATAATCTATTCCTTTTAAGTTTTTTACAAAGGCATCGGCAAGAACAACCTCGGCGTTAGATCCGCCCTGGGTTCTGCCGTTATCATTACCGCTTCTTCCTTCAGGCAGAAAACCTTCATGTTTGTAAATGTTGAGCATAGCGTTTATGATTTGCACTTTACGCTTAGAATCTATCAGGGTAATTAAAGGACTTGAGGTTCTAAAAGTATCCCAAATGGTATAAAAATCATCATAGTAAGGCTCCTCATTTGTCCATAAGGGATTCTCACCTGTGCGGTCCACAGGCATAATCATGGTATGATACAACCCTGTGTAGAACATTTTTTTATAATCTTGGGAGGTATCTTCAGATAATTTGATTCGGTGTAATAAATCCTCCCATTTGTTTTCTAAAGCAGTCAGGACAGTATTAAAATTCCAATGCGGAATTTCAAGCTCTATATTATTTTTTGCTTTTAATTCACTCAAAAAGGAAATTCCGATTTTAACATTCAGCTCTTCTTTTCCTGCGAGTCCAAAAGAAAGCAAGGCTGCTGTTTTTTTGCCTGAATCAAACTGCGCTTTTTCATTATTGTAAAACGCTCCGTCTTTAAAAGTTACATATCTTGCAATAGGCTGATCAAAAACGGCCCAGAAATAAACCGTGTAAGCGCGCCCGTTATTCCAGCCTCCCCTGATTCTACTGTATCCCCTCACTTCAGTATCTGAAACAATTTCTATTTGCGAGCCCACAAACTGCTGGGCTTCCCTGGCATCAGGAATCTTTTCTTCTCCCAGAAAAAATCCCGGATCAATCTTTAATTCTTTAGAGGTATTTTTGGGGTAAGTGATGCGGTAAAAAGATACTTTCTCTGCTGTTGTGATTTCGGTTTTGATTTTATTTTCCTTGAAAACGCTTTGATAATAGCCCAGTTTTACATTTTCTTCAGATCTAAATGCACTTTGATCCATTTTATCCAAAGCGCCGGAGAAAGGCATAATCTGAATGTTTCCGTATTTAGGGCCTCCACCTGTTCCACTGACGTGAACCTGGCTAAAGCCTGTTACTTCTTTTGGCATTGGAAGCCAGCCGCTGTTGGGACTCACCGTACAGTCCGGACTTGGTTTTACCATTCCATAAGGACAAGAGGGCCCAATAAAAACCCTGCCGACTCCTTCTGATCCAATCATGGGATCTACATACTGATTCACCGTTCTTTGTGCATTAATGCTAATTGCAGCAAGAAATGATAGTGCTAAAAAAAAGATAAACTTAGCCGATATTTTCATTTGCGTATTATTTCTTTAGTTTTTCTTTAGGTCTTTTTAAATGTTCTTTAATTGAAATATTTCGGGGATTTGGTTGAGCTGACATCTCTAAGATCAGCTCGCCTCCCTTTGCAATATCCTGGTGGGAGAGACTAAAATCCCGCACTGTTTGATTATTGTATTTTATATCTTTTATATACACATTCTCAGGGCTGTTATTGGCCGCCTTTATCACAAAGGTTTTGCCTTTATAATATTTAGAATTTAATTCTATTGCAATTTTACTAAATATTGGACTTCCTATTTGATAAACAGCATCCTTGTCTGTTCCTCCATTGATTTGAAATAAACCCAGTTTAAGCAACACACTTAGACTTCCCATTAATCCCTGATCCTCATCTCCGTTATAACCTGTCTCGGGAGATAGACCACTGAAGGTTTCCCTCACTACGCTTCTTGTCCAGTACTGGGCCAGATCGGGCCTTGCCAGCAGGGTAAAAATATTTGAGGTCTGTATGGAAGGCTGATTTCCAAAATTGACAGGAATTCTGCTAAACTCGGGATGTAACTCCGCATCGTGTGATGTACCGGAGGTATAATGTTGCTTTTTAGCAGTCTGAAATTGAGCGTTCAATTTTGCAACAGCCTTTTCTTTTCCGCCCATTAAAGCAGCAAGACCTTCAATATCGTGCGGCACAAACCAGGTGGACTGGGCTCCATTGGATTCTATAAATCCATTTTCATATTGATAGGGATCATAATTCTCGCGCCATTCTCCCTGCACGTTTCTCGGGCGCATCCAGCCTATGTCTGGATCAAAAACCTTCTGATAGTTTTTTGATCTTTTCATGAAATAATTATAATCCTCCTGATGATTTAGTTTTTTTGCCAGTTGGGCCAAAGTCCAATCCTGATAAGCATATTCTAGGGTCTGGCTAGCACCGTCCTGATGACTTCCAAAATTACCTTCGGGAAGCGGGTAAGGCACATATCCTTTTTGCAAATAATATTTTAATCCCCCACCCATATTGGTATTATGCTCATATCCGGCTTTTTCCATAATACCTCCGGGCATATGATTTTTTTTAAGAGCAATATAAATAGACTCTAAATCTTGCATTACAATTCCTTTTTGAATGGCGCTCACTATAAAAGGAGTTGTGCAGGCCCCTGTCATCACGTAAGTATCATCTCCCGCCGAAGGGCCACGCGGAATCATACCCCCATCTTTATAATATTGCATTAAAGAATACACAAACTGCTCCATAATTTCAGGATATACAAGACCCCAGAGATTATTTATGGTCCATTGTGCTCCCCAAAAAGCATCTGAGTTATAATGATTGAATTTGGGTTTTCCATCAGCATTTAAAGGCAGCTGTCCAACCCTGAATTGCTGCCCTGTATTATCAGGATAAGCTCCATTTGCATCACTGATCATTTTTCTGCCTTGCAGGGCATGCCACAGATCGGTGTAAAATCTTCTTTGATCTTCTCTTGTTGCTCCCTCTACTTTTATTCTTCCCAGTAAAGCGCTCCATTCTTCTCTGGAATCAGCCACTGTTGTTTTAAAATTCCAATGCGGTAATTCAGTTTCAATATTGTTATTGGCATTTTCAACTGAGGTGTAGGATATTCCAACTTTCATTAGTAGCTCAGGGGTAGCTGTATTAAAATGAACTAAATAATTCCCGGTCTCATTGTCTTTTTCCAGCGAAGTAACAGGCTGATTTGTTTTAATTTTAAAAAATACAGTTAAGGGTTTGGGGCGTCTGAAATTGGTACTCAAAACCAGTGATCCAGAGAGTTCATAATCATTGTTTTTTTCTAATTTCCCATTGGTATTCTCACAAGGCCCTAAAATAGTGTTCAGATTAAAAAGAACTGCTTTTTGCCCTTTTAGTGGAAAAGTATACCTGTGAAAACCTACTCTTGGTGTGCTGGTTAATTCTGCCTTAATTTGATATCGATTTAATTCTACCAAATGATATCCTGGTGTTATAATTTCGCTTTGATGGCTGAATTTGGAATAAAAATCTTTAAAAATTCTTTGTTTGTTTTCATCAGAAATTATTACAGGCATTAGAGATACACCCGACATCTGCCACTCGTGAATATGGCTAAAGCCTTTAATGGTATCTGTGGTATACTTATAGCCACCTCCCCAATCGCCCTTAATTTGGGTATCAGGACTTAAATTGACCATACCAAAGGGACGGCTTGCCGATGAGAAATAAAACCATCTGGAATTCTCTGTATCAAGCAGGGGATAAACCATATCGGAGAGCTGCTTTTTTTTTAAAGAAACCTGATTTTGGGTTGTACAGGCCCCTAAAAAAACAAGAGCTAAACTCATTGCAATGCGCGCTATTTTATAGATTATATTTAGCTTCATTTATTCTTTGTATTGTTGGGACAATAGTGGTTTATTTCTAAATCGAAATAGAAAAGCGCAGAATTTCTGCTGATAAGTATCGCGTTGTAATGCATTTTAAAAACATGCCTTGAGAGAAAATTACAAAGCTTAATCTTTCCTTTACTCCTCCCGGCGTCATTCAATTAAGCTTTGTTTTTATTTAAAAAAATCAATCTGAAACTGATTTTTATAAGAAACTGAAAAATCAGTTTTTCTCTATAGTAAAAAAGGAGAAGATTTTTTACTCTCCTCTCCTTTTAAAATCAGACTTGACTTACCCTGTTTACTTTATTGAATCCTCAGGATCAATACCCATCATTTTGAGTTAGAGCCGGATTTAAAACCATAGCATTGGTTGGGATAGGAAACACGCGATGACGAATATCTGTATCGGTTTTGTATCCCCATTGCCCTTCATATTTTCCAAAACGGATCATATCATTTCTATGCCATGCCTCCCAGGTAAACTCGCGGGTTCTCTCCTTATAAAGTTCTTCCAGAGTAACACCGCTTAGGGCTGCAGATGTTGTACGGTTAGAACGAACCATATTTACCAGTGCATCTGCACTTTGTCCTAAGGTTGCACCTCCTCCGCGAAGAATGGACTCTGCTTTCATTAAAAGGATATCGGAATAACGCAAGAAAGGAACGTCGTTCTTTTGGTTACGATTTGTTGAGGTAGCATCGGGATAGAATTTAATATTTCTATACCCCATATTCCAGGCAATTTCATCATTTCCAAGATCAAATAAAGTTACGCTTTGACGAGGCACAATATCCGGGGTTAAATTCACCTGATAGGTATATGCTGCCCCTCCATCAGATCCGCTATAAAACTGATCGTATCCTTTTTTAGTTGTGGTAACCATGACCGGGGTAACCCCGTCATTCATAAATTGAAGACCTGTAAGCCATTGTTTGTTACGTATATCATTTACATCATTAAAATATGCATAAAACTCCGGAAGGGTACTTCTTGGTGAACTTGGCGTATAGGGAAGACCGAACTTGGCTCTTTCAGAACGAGGTACATCATAACGCGCATGATACATTTGTCCATTAAAACCAACTGAAACTGATACCGGATCATAAGGAACTGCAAAAATGAACTCTTTGATCTGCGGTCCGTTAGTAGGATAAAACATTTGAAGATACGTAGCTCTTGGTTCAATAAGATATAAACCAGAATTAATTACCTGATCGCAAGCCGCAATACAATCATTATAGCGTTGCGTTCCTGTATATACATCAGCATTCAAATACAATTTGGCCAGCATTGCATTGGCAGTTTGTCTGTTGGGTCTTCCATAGGTTGTAATGCCCGCCGCAGGATTTAAATTAGGAACTGCTTTTTTTAATTCTTTTTCAATGAAATTGAAAACGTCTTTTCTTGGAGTCTTAGCATGAGAGCTAAAATCTCCATATAATGTATCTAGTGGCACATCTCCGTAACTATCCATTAACATGAAATAAGAAATAGCGCGCATTGTTTTTAATTCAGAAATCAACGTTTGTTTATCTGAACCCTCAGGCATAGTTTGATTTAAAATTGAAATGGCCTGATTGCTTGTTCCGATAACCTTAGAGGACCAGTCCCAAAGACTCCCTATAATACCATTATCTGCATTCCAGTCATGGTAATGCATGGCGATGTAATTTCTGTTATCAAACCAGTTACCTCCTCTTGATGGCAGAATAGCTTCATCTGTAGATAAAGATTGAGACCACCACCAGGCAAATGAAAATTCACCACGAAATGCGGAATAAACAGGCCCTGTGGTCTGAATATATTGCGCTGAATTTTGAGGAAAAACCTCCGGTGTCAATTGTGTTGTAATAGGCACGTCTAGATCATCACAAGACCATATTAAACCAGCCATAAGTACTGGAAGCCCTAAATATTTTAATATCTTTTTCATAATTTTTAGCATTTATTTTTTAGAAGATCACATTTAAACCGAACATAAAAGTTCTGGTCTTTGGATAGAAGTTGTTTGAATCTACACCTGGAGCTGTTCCTCCTTGTTCAACCTCGGGATCAATTCCTTTGTACTTGGTAATCGTAAATACGTTATTTACTGTTTGGTAAATACGCACACTGCTGATATACCTGCCCACTTTACCAAAATTATACCCTAAGGTCATATTGTCTAATCTGATATAACTTCCGTCTTCTATGAAACGATCCGAATATTTATATGAGTTTAAATCATTTGGTGACTCCCCTGCTGCATCCACCAATATATTGTTTGTCATGGCAGTACTCGGCCTGAATAAATCAGCGCGCGTTGCATTGAAAATTTTATTGCCGAAAACACCTCTGAAGAAAATACTTAAATCAAATTTTTTGTATTGAAAATTATTGGCCCACCCGGCTAATAATTTTGGCTGTGCACTTCCTGCATAGTGATAATCTACTCCAATTAGAGGTGTAGTGGTCAAATCACCATTTTTATCATAATATTGGGAAACCCCACTGGCATTTTTACCGGCATACTTCAAGGTAAAGAATTGTCCTAAAGGTTTTCCTTCTTTAAAAATCTGTAATGTACTTCCTGTTTGTCCACCACCATCTGGTTGTACACGACGGATAGAATCTCCCCCAACAAAGAAAGGGCTGGTTAATTTAACAATCTCATTTTTGTTGTGGGCCAAATTCAGGTTACTAGTCCAGCTGAAATTGGCCGTTTTAACCACAGTGGCGCTCAAACTAACCTCAATACCTTTATTGGACATAGTACCTCCGTTTGCTACAATTGTTCCCACCGGTACCAGTACCGGATTAACATTATAGTTAAAGATCATATCTGTTGTTTTTTTATCGTACAGATCAACAGAACCTGATATTTTTCCTTTTAAGATCGAGAAGTCCACTCCAATATTGGCAGTAGCTGTTTTTTCCCATTTCAAATCCGGGTTCGCAGCCTGGTTGGGACCATAAGCTCCAATTTGTTGTCCATTGTAGTAGAAAGTTCCCAAACTCCCGGAGATAAACTGCGCCGTATAGGCATTAAATCCAGAAGAGTTACCTGTTACCCCCCAGCTTGCGCGGAATTTCAAATCACTAAAAATATTTTGATTCTGCATGAAACTTTCTTTGTCTACTCTCCATGCGCCTCCCACAGAAGGGAAATATCCCCAGCGATTATTGGCCCCAAACATAGACCCGCCATCTCTTCTAAGGGATCCCTGTAAAAGATATCGGTCTTTATAATTGTAATTTAAACGTCCAAAATAGGATATTAAACGCGTTTTTTGATACGCCTTGCTATCTCCAAAATTCACCACATAACCATTAACAGAGGTGTAGTTACTCAGTGCAAGGTTGTTATATCCTACATTATCTACCGGGAAGTTAGTTGTGGTAGCCTGAAATCCGTCCCCTAAGGTATTCTCCTGCCAGGAGTACCCGGCTACAGCTTTTATTTTATGCTCTCCTATTGATTTTTCCCAACCAAGGTAGCTTTCAATAATGTTGTTTCTGGTCTCATAGGAATTTCTCAGCGCAGAGCCGTTTACTCCAAAATTAACCAATGTTTTAGTCAAAGGCGGATCTGGGTTGTTGTAAAAGTTGGCACTGTTGTACTGCGAGTAATAACTGTCATAAAATTCTCCATGAGATGAGGTTAATCTTTGGTGGGCTAAATTCAAATTATAAGTAAATCCAAAGGGAAGTTTTACCTCAGCGGTAAGATTACCCACAAGGTTATCGGTTTTAGTCTCATCAGTACCATGCTCAATTAAAGCCACCGGGTTAAAATATCCCGGACTGGTAAAGTTTTCAAAAAAACTGCCATCGGCATTTCTTACCGGAGAGATAGGAAGATAGCTTGCTGCCTGCAAAAGAACTGTATTTCTTTGTGGCACATTTTTATATTTGGTAGTAGAATTGGTAACATTTAAACCAAATTTAACCTTATCATCAAAAGCAAATTGTTCCACAGATAAACGCGCAATGATACGCGAGAAATCACTCTTAAGCATGATCCCTTCTTTACTCAGCGAGGTAATACTGGCCGTGTAGTTTCCATGATCTCCACCACCGCTCATCGATAAGTTATGGCTACTTGATGAAGCGCGTTCTGGTCTTAAAATTTCTTTTTGCCAGTTTGTATTGGCCCCCTTGTCGTTCTCTGGTGTAAAATTCAAATTGTTTTTAGTGGTAAAGGCCCTTAATTGATCGGCATTCATCATGTCCAGATTATTTGAAACTTCTTCCCAGCCAACATAACCATTGTAGGCAATCTGGGTTCTGCCCTTACTTCCTTTTTTTGTGGTTACCATAATAACTCCATTTGCAGCACGGTTACCATAGATTGCCGTAGCGGCAGCATCTTTTAAAACATCAATACTTGCAATATCATCTGGTGCAATCACCGAGATATCAACCCCTGGAATACCATCTATGACATAAAACGGACCTTGCGAGCTATTCAGTGTTGAGGCACCACGCAAAACCACAGAAGCCGTTCTTGTCGGGTCGCCACTTGATGAAATGTTCAAACCAGAAACCTTACCCTGCAAGAGCTGTCCAACATCGCTAATGGCTCCTCTGTTTAAATCCTCAGCCTTAACAGACGTTACAGCAGTAGTCAGGTTTTTACGCGATCCCTTACCATAACCAACCACTACTACTTGTTCTAAATTAGTGGTATTAGATTGTAATTTAATGGAATAATTTTTTTTTGCCGGCTCTAATTTTACAGACTGATCATTAAAGCCCATAAAAGAAACCAGCAGTATCGCATTTGGGTTTGAAACCGAAATTTTAAATTTCCCGTCAAAATCTGTTGTGGCTGTATTAGTTGTCCCTTTCTCCAGGACATTAGCCGCTGGCAGAGGAATACCTTTCTCATCTAAAATTATACCCGAGATTTCTGTTTTTTGCGCCCAGGTATTAATTGATAAGCCAAGAAAAAAGGCTAGTAATAAAAGTTTAAGTTTTTCCATTGTTTTTTTGGTTAATTGGTTAATATAGTATTGACGAAATTACTGGTAAAGAAATCTTAAGAAATGGACAAGTTATTCACAAACATGGATAAATCCTTTAAAGCCAATAAATGCAAGGGTTCAGCAGCGTATCTTTATAAAATTATATCATTAAAAACTGACTAATTAATCGATTTCGTAAAAGATTTCACTTCATATCTTCAGTATCCTTTAAGCCCAGGGTTCAAAGCTTAGGTTATATTGCCTTTATCGAGGTAATGGTTATGCTCTTTGTATTATTTATTTACTCTCAGACCATTTAATTTCCCAGTTTTTAATTAATTGTCTTTCTTTTACCTCATCAAATGGGGTGTTATCTAGAGCTGACTCTCTTAAGGCCTCTAAAAACATTTTCCATCTTGGCCAGTAAAATCCCTTGTACATTCCCTTCCATGATCTTGAAGCGTAATCATTTAAATGACCTTCTCCGCCCCAAAGGGTAATTAAGGTTTTGGCATTTTTTACATACAATTGCGCTACCTGTGGAGAACTTGCATACTCAGCGGCCGATTTCACCCAATTATCAAGACTGTTTAAAGGTTGTCCGGTCATGATATTGTCAATAGCCAAGGCTTGTTTTTGGATCTTTTTAAATAGTTGGTCTGCCTTTGTGATGTCTTTGTCCCGGTACGCCTTTACGCATGCTATCAAATCCTCATCAATGCAGAGTGAATAATAATGTCTTGAAATATCAATTAAATCATAATAAATAAAATTCTTTTTATCATATCCTTTAGCCTCTTTGCTCAAAATATCTAAAGCCTGTTTTAGTTTTTTCTTGTCTCCTGGATTTCCTTTAAATTCTGTAATTTCTTGCGTTGGACGCTTAAAAAGCAAATACGCTCCAGCGCTATCATTCCACCAGCGCGTTTCCCAATACTTGACATTGTAAACAGATTCTAACAATAATTGCCACGCGTGAAGAGCCCCAGCAGTAGTCTTTTTACCGTATTTGGCATGAAGATATGTCTGGAGCCAGTCCTCTATAGGCTCCTGTCCTTTATTCCAGGGAAGATCATAAATGTATTCATAGACTATAGAGTTGTTATTCAAACCTTCTGGCATAGCTCCATAGCCCACAATATTTCCTTTGTTGGGATTTTTCAGCAGACTTGTTAATTCATTTTTATAGAAATTCAAATCTCCATACACAGGATTTGACCCGCCATAATTATGTACATAACCATAAGTCCATTGTTTTCCATAAAAGGCTTCCTGATTCTCCCATACTTTATATCTGTCGTTGGCATAATCCTGAACCATTAGTCTGTCATTTGGCACTTTACTTAAAAATGCACTGGTGGCTTCTTTGGTCCAAAATTCCTTATTGTCTCCAAAAAGCCATCCCTGCATTACCCAAACCGCCCCTGGTGCTGCCTCATTAATAGTTTCATAGATAGCGCTTCCGTAATTGGAGAGTTCTTCATATTTATTATCCTGGGATACTGGAGGCTCGATCTCGTTAAAAGAATCTGCCAGATAGAAATTAGACGCTCCATAGATACCGGTATAAATTTCAATAAAGCGTTTTCCTAGTTTTTTAAATAAAGGATCTTTTGAATCCAGTAGAAACGTACTGGCAAAACCACCTCCTGACCAGGATTTTAATTCCGTTATTTTGGCCTCTGGATGTTTCTGGGCAAAAGCTTTGGGAACATACCCGCTAAATGCCGGTACAACAGGATGCATATCTAGAGCCCTCATTCTTGCCAGGATTCTCTTTTGCAGTGCTTCTTTTTTAGTGAACCATTCAGGGGGCAATGGTCCTTGAAGACTGTTGATGTTTCCCATACGCTGCCAAGGCAGAAAGGCTGGTCCTGCAAAATGTGCTTCCAGTTCAGTACTTGTCAAACCGTACTCTTTCCATAATTGCTGCCAAGCGGCTTCCTGACCTTCCATGGCCGTTGGAAGATTTACCCCGTGCATGGCCATCCAGTCAATTTCCTGTTCCCAGCGTTTCCAATCCCACCATGGTGTGGTGTATCCAAAAGTGCAGGCATTTAAATACTCTCGGTACTCAAAAGGCGTATCCCCTTTTTTTAAGTACTTGGGCCAACTCTTAGGCAAGCCTACTCTATTTCCTTCCCAGCTCACTAAAACCGCTCCGATATCCCTTAGAAAATGATACGCTGCATAACAAATAGCAGTATTACTTGATGCCTTAATTTTTACCTTATTCCCTGTCGTTTCTATTTCAAACCAATCTGATTGATTAACCTGTTTTTTCTCAATTATGCTCAATTCAAAATCACTGGCCCGGTTGCCTATAAGTCGCTCTATTACTCCAAAGGCCTCATTTGTATTTTCCTTGTTCTGACTATAGCCTGTAAAGGCGCAAAAAAACAAAAGTATAAAGAGTGATACCATCTTTAAGGAATGGCACTTTTTAATTTTAAAATTCTTTCTTTTCATATAACGTTATATTTATTAAATTCTCTGACCCCTTATTATTCTAGTAAAAACAATGGAGATGAATTCATCTCCATTGAAACTAAAAACCAAACAAAAATCTACTGCTAATAATCAGCAATCCTATTGCATGAATTCAGGATAAACCATAGATCCTAAACTAAAAATAAAATTATATAGAATTTTATGCTACTTAATGGATTTATCAATCAAAAGCATAGACATATTCATTGAATGCTTTAAGTTTTTAAAGTAAAAAGGTATAAATTGAGAAAAAAAGTAAATTCTATAATCAGTATATATAAAAAAAAAGGTTTTGGATTTACAGTTCGAATTACTCTTTGCCCGTCAGTATTTAAAACACATAACAATCCTTAAGGGCTTTATTTTTTTATTATATTATTTTCTTTGTAAATAGTTTCAAAAAAATTTCCACAATCGAAAAACCCCTTATATTTGCACTCGCAATCACAAAATGATCGCGACATACTGGAGAAATGGCAGAGCGGTCGAATGCGGCAGTCTTGAAAACTGTTGACTGTAACAGGTCCGGGGGTTCGAATCCCTCTTTCTCCGCGAAGGCCCGAAAACAAAGGAAAAACAAGATTTTCAAAGTTTTCAAAAATGGCCAAAAAAAGCGGTAAACCCTGCAAATCCAACGATTTGCAGGGTTTTTTATTTTATACCGCTTTTCAATATTTATAAAATCGAACAAAATCTTTGTGGCACATTCGTGGCACACTTGGAAATTTCGAAAATGTGCCACAAAATTTCATCTTAAGTCCCGATATCAAAGGGGTTAAGCACGTTTACATCTTGTTTAAATGAGGTTATAATTCTACATTTACTAATCTAATAAGTTGAATTATGCTAGAGAACAGCTTTGGGTTGATATTCTTTTTGAAAGCATCCCGCAATGAGAGTAACATTAGAATCGTTTATTTCAGGATAACCGTTGACGGAATCCCGAAAGAAGCATCCACCAGACGGAAATGGGACAGCGAGCGCTGGAACCAGAAAACTGAAAGAGCAACAGGCACAAGAGAAGATGCTAAGTCGCTGAACTTTTTTCTGGATTCACTCGCTATGAAGATTCATGAAATCAAATCAGAAATTATGTACACCGGAAAACCCATAACTTCCCAAAAGATTATGGATCACGTTATGGGAAGAATGATACCCAGAGCCAAGGTGCTGGAAGAATTTCAAAAACACAATGATGAATTGAAAGCCCTGATTGGCAACGGATATACAGAAGCCACATTGGAAAGATTCAATATTACTAAAAATCACTTAACGGCTTTTATTAAATCTAAATACAATTCTAGTGATTTTGAATTTGCTGACTTAAATTTTGAATTCATAAAAGACTTTGAGTTCTATCTCCGTACCGTAAGGAAATGCGCAAATAATACCACACTTAAATACATTTCCAACTTCAAGAAAATTGTAATACGAGCCATCGACAAAGAAATCATTATCAAAGACCCTTTTAAGAATTTTAAAGGAAAGAAAACTAAAATCGTAAAGAAGCCTATATCTGCAAAAGAATTGGCTGAATTGGAAAGGCGCGAATTTTCGACTGACCGGCTTAATACCGTGCGCGATATTTTTGTTTTCCAGTGCTACACGGGACTTGCTTATATTGATGCATTTCAGCTCCGGAAAGCTGACATAAAAGATGGTGTTGACGGAAATCAGTGGATTTTATCTGAGAGGCAGAAGACAAATTCTACGGCAAGAATCCCGCTTCTTCCAAAGGCGATCGAAATTCTTGAAAAATACAAAGATCATCCGGTTTGCATTAAACGCGGAACTGTACTGCCGGTTTCTTCTAATCAGAAAATGAATGAATACCTTAAAGAAATTGCTGCATTATGCGGTTTTCCATTTACGCTCAATACACATATGGCACGCAGGACATTTGGAAGCACGGTAACATTAAATAATAATGTCCCAATCAATGTGGTAAAGGAAATGCTAGGACATTCATCAGTCAAACAGACAGAATCCTACGCTATTACAGAGCAGGCTACTATAGGCCGGGAAATGACATTGCTGAATAAAAGGCTAAACCCTGAAAAAACTGAAATGTCACAGGAAGATCTAACGGCACTGATCAGACTGGAGAATGAATTAGAATTAATTAAAGAGAAATATAAGATACCATCCTCTTAGAATATAATCTCTAAAATAATTTGATATAAAAGAAAGAGGTTATCTCAATTATGAGATAACCTCTTTTGATATAATTCAACTTCACTTCTATAACCAGGATGGTAAGAAGGCATATACTTAATATAGCCCAAATCCTGCAGCTGTTTGAAATATTTATGATAAGTGGGCAGTGTATTGATATGTGACAATAACATGAGCTTACGACGGCTGACTTTAATTCTCTGCCTCTCTCCCTGCCTATATCCTAAACTTAGAATTGCATTTAAAATAGCCAAATGCCATACGTTGAGCTGCGGATCTTCCATATAAATGGATAAGCAATCTATGACTTGGTGTTCGGTTATATTATTAATTTGACTCATCTTTGAAAAGTTTTAAAAGATCTTCTTTATTGTAGTAATACGAGCCAAGAACCTTTTTAAATCGGACTTTCTGTGTCATTCGAAGATTTTGAACCGAACCGGCTGAAATATCAAGCAGTTTCCTGACGGCCTTACTTTTTAACCACTCTGGATCTGACGATTCTTTTTGTTGAGAATTCTTTTCTTTAAATATAGTTTGTATTTTATCCAGTAATAGAAGACCAAACTGCCTTAGATCTTCCTTTGTAACAATTTCTTCCATAACATCTTTATTTATGATTCTAAATGAAATAAATGCTGCTCCTTCTATTTTTATTTTTCGTTGGAACATAAAAAAGGTATCCGTATTCATGCAATTCACGCATGCACTTATGATATGTCTTAGGTGACATTATTTTGGCAATCTTTTGAATTTCGATGCTGTATGCTTGTATTGGGTTTATAAAATCTCTGTTTGCGCGAAATTGAAGCAGGGCAGCAAAAATTGCAATGTGAGTTGTGCCTATTCTGAAGTCGTTGTCAATTGCCTGAAAAAATCCCGATAAAAGTTTAAGATTTTCCATAACTATATAAGATATATACACATCACATGTGATGCGACTTTTTTGCGGTCTGAGTCTCAATATTCTGCTGCGGTTTTAGCAGCGGACTAATTTTACAGCCGTTTTTAATTTCTGTAAAACTAACTTTCTGCATCCTGTCGTTATAAAAAGTCAATGTCTTAAAGCGTGGATTTGCTTCCAAAAAAACTTTCATTTCTCTCCCTTGAATCAGAAGCACTGCTTCTTCCCTCCTGCCCTTTTTCAAAGAATCGGCCAAGGATTCGAATGTCTCATAGCCATCATATTTAAGAGGAATTGCTCTTAAGGCATTGCTGACGTTATATCCATACGCTTCCGGAAATTCATGCATCCGATAATTGTCATTAAGGTCTTTATCGTAGAAGTTAAACTGTTTCCAAGTTCCGCTCTTCAGAACTGCTCTTCCTGCAAGCATTTCGTATGCCTCTGTAGCGTTAAAACTCTCAGATTTTTCATTCTTGAAGTAGTGCGTACTACGGCTAGATGGCGACGAATCTGTATCCAGACTTGATCTGAATCCATCAAACTGGTAAGCCCCCTGTGCATCTTTTACAAATTGCAGTGAATGTTCAAGTCTTTCATTTTCTGAGATGTGATAAGAAACGGGAACAGAAAAATTTAACTGCTGTTCCTGAATATGTTCCAATACTTTGCCATAAGCCTCATGAAAACCGCTTTTTATAAGCTGTTCCTCTAAAGTCTTCTTGTTTGATTCCAGATCTCTAACATAATCACGTTTATCTATCCTTTCAAAAACAACAGCACTAATTGCTTCATTTAAAAGCCGCTCAATGATATTGGGATAGACCTGACGGCTCAATTTATTATATTCATGCTTAAGAAATCTCAAAGTTATTTTTTCGTCTACGGATTTCGTCTTTTTATATTTAAAAAGCAACATCTTAAAAAATTTCAGTTTCTCTATGCCAAAAGAGCGTTCTATCGGTGGGCTGTTTTGAAATAAAAATTTTAATTTTTCTTCCTTGGACATCCACAATTTTATCTCGTTTTCTACTCTATTGTTTTCAGAAGACATAGCTGATTCTTATTACTACAAAGCCTTAAACCGATCTGCCCGCTTTTTTTGAACGGGAGTTACTGTTCTTTTCCTTCTGAGAAGGCTCATCATCGTTATTACTCTGGCTGTTCTGCTTTGACTCAGCCTTTTTTTCCTCCTTGCTTTCGCGATGATTAATTCTCTGTTTATCGCCGTCGTAGACATTCAAAGTTTTAAATTGCGGGTTTGCCTCTACGTACATCTTGCTTTCCACGCCTGCTACAACAAAAGTTACAGACTGCAGGTTTCCTTTTTTTAGCGAGTTTAAAAGATCTTCTTTGTACTTTGGAGTATTGAGTTCTTTAATTGAATGTTTCTCAAGACTTGCTTCCAGATCGTAACCGTAATTTTGGTGGTAGTGATCCAATTTGAAGTTTGAATTGCTGTCGCTTTCTTTAAAATTTAATTTCAGCCACGCGTTATAAACTTCACCTTCCCTTGTTTTCAGGTCTTTATTAACCGAGCGACCTTCCATTAAATTATAAGCTTCTTTAAGGGTAATATTACTGCTGTTGTTATTAATATAAAAAGTCTGTTCCAATACTTGTTTGGAATCTTCTTTTTTAAGGTTTACATGATAGGAATTAAAAAAATACAAATCGCTTTGATCTGATTTTTTAAAATTCAGTACTGCAGTCATGGAATCTGTTCCATAGACACCTTCCTTCATAAGCTTAAATTCTGTTTCTCCTTTAAGCATTTTCTCCTTCAAGTCCTGGTCGAACGTTTCTCCAAAGCCGTTATATTTCAGCTGATCTTTCAAGAATTCTAAATTTTTCTGATTCATGACAATTATTTTTTTAGTTATTACTCATTTATAAGCTGTTTAGAACATCGAGATTTATTAGATCATTATTCTTAACATCTATTTCTATATGCCTCCCGCCATTTTTTTCAATAAGCTGTATAGTGAGGTATTTCTTTTCGGGGATCGTAAATTTGGATACGGCGTAAACTATATTCACTTCAGATTTGTCCGGAATTACAGAAGAGGCAGAAGTTGAATACAGGGGTATTACCTCTATTTCCTGAGAGGCTGTTCGCTTTGATTTCTTGCGGTCGCGTATAAAAAACCTCAGCTGGTCTATCTCATAATTAATTTTTGAATTATTGCCCAAGAGAAGCCTCAAGTACAATATATCCTGATGAATGAATATACCGGTAACATTCAGTTTCATTTCAAATCTTGAACGTTTTAGTCCTTCTAATTTTTTCTTTTTAGACAAAGCAAGGCTGGCATATTGCTCAATTTTCTTTTGATTATCGTTCTCCATTGAAAACAAAATATTCCCACTTACAACAGCTGTATTATCGGCTTTAATATTTAAATCAGGACAGGATTCATCATAGTTCAGAACAAATACATACAGCCTATTGTCAGCTGTCACTACAGTGAGGTTAGTCTGATTGAAATTTTCCTTTGACGCTTTGACCAGTAAAATATTCTCAACTCCTTTGGCTTTCTGCATTAAAACATCCGGGCTTCCCTTGTCAATACTTTTAATAGCATATGGAAAAATGATACTGGTAGTTTTCGAATATCCTATCTGAAGATTTTTATACTCTTCCTGATTCAAACCAATTTTTTCATTAATAAACTGCGCATAGCCTGACAGCATTGTCAGCAAACAGCATAACATAAAAGTCCAATTTCTAATTTTCATCTTTTTTAGTTTTTTAATTATTCAAATTCTTTTGTTTCTCATCAAACAGCAGTACCTGATACCCGGCTTTAACAACTACTTTAATCAGTTTCACTTTTTTGCTCATCAGGCTCTTTGCTGCTTCAATTCCCATTCCTGCTGCCTGCGCTCCCCAGGAATCTGTAACTCCGGTCAGTCCTAAGGTTTGAATAGAACGGTCAGCAGAAGCCTTGGCAACATCTCTGTTGATCGCACCTGGAATATAAATCCCGTCAATACCATCCATATCATACACCGTTAATTCCACCGGAAAAATTGAATTTCGAAACTGAATGTTGTTGATTTTAACTTCCAGCCTCTCCCCTTTCAAAGATGCTATTCCGTATAAAAATGTGTTTTTGGGAATCATAGTTCCTTGCAGAGATATATTACTGATTAGTCTGAGCTTGACCACAGACCCGTTGACGATGGTCTGAGTTTCATGGATCACTGCCTCTATTGAATTTTGCTGTTTCTCCTCGTGCTCCAGAGTCTCATCAGCTGTATAAAAGGAATTACTCTTTAAAGAACTTGAGATGGAATTATCCTTCTGAAGCGATGTTGTATTATCTTCTTCTTTTTTACGGTTAACCGTAAAGATTTTTCCCTTTTTATTATCTGAAGACTGTTTTAACCTTTCCTGCACACGCGATGGGTGTTGAATATCCAGTATGTTCTCAAGCATCCCTCCAAGCTGTTTGAGTTCCGGGTCAGGTTCCTGTGATTCTCCCATCTTACTCATTATTTGCTCTAAGTTCTTTACCTCATCGGAAACGCCTTTTGATGAGCCGTAGTTTTCAAACTCTCTCATGTCCTGACCATAATTGTCGGTTATTGCAGGCTGGCTGATTGCTTTTTGAAGTGCCTGCAGTTTTTGGTAAACTTTCTGCTCATTCCTGTTTTGAAATGATGACGAATTAAAACCTGTTTTGCCTTTTTGAAATTGTTGAACTTCAAAATCCGTATCTGAAAACTCTCCTATAGATTCTTGTACTATTTTTTGATTGGAATAATTAGGATCTTTTTTAATCTGTTCCTGAAGCTTAATAGAATCTACTGCTGCCTGATCATAATAACTCATTTTATCAAGCGCTGAATCTTCTTTAAATTTTGGAAGAGGCAGATTAAAATTAAATCCCTTTTTTATTTCATCTTTTCCTCCCATCGCTTCCATTTTTCCTCCTCCCAAAGTGTAAAACAGAATAGTGATGAAAGGAAGTGTTATAAGAGGCAGAACCAAAAGCATTTTTCGCTTTTTGGATTCTTTGGGTAATATTGATTTATGTTCCATAATTTTACTTTTTAAAGTTGATAGTTCTAATTTTTGAAATGACAGCTGTCTTTTGAGCGGTTGGAAAATCACTTTCTGAAAATGCTGTATAAATGTTATAGATAAAGTAACTTCCTGTTAGAATGGTAAATGAAATCAGAAGGCAGATAAGCTTTCTTCTGGAAAGACCATTGATTAGTACATCCATTTTCTGGGCCCATTTTGTCTGTGCAGAATGATAATACCTGTGATACACAAAAGGCGTTTCCTGTTTTTGTAATAGTGATTTCATAGGCGTCTATTTTCTATTCTCAACTGTTAAATCTTTGTTTTCGATGGTATTGAAGCGTTCAATTAAAAAACCGTGGGGATTATTATCGCTTCTTGAGACATTGCGAAGACACCCTTCTGTTACAAGGTTTCTTTTCAGAATGCTGGTTGTTCTTATAATGTTCTGTTTTGCAAAACATTTAAAGCGGTACGGATATTCATGTGTATCTATCGAAATACTGTCAATCTGAACGGTCTGACTGATATTGCCCGATATAATTCCGGAGTAAAATCCGTTTTCTTTCAGGTCATCATAAATACGTTTGGCACTGTCATCAGCCAGATAAAGCGCTTTTGTAACATTGGTTTTAATGACTTTATCATCGGGATCAAGGGTAAAGAAAAACTTGTGAAAGGTCTTTACGTGATCTCTTGCTTCCACCGGTACATTATCTTTTCTCTCCGACGCGTAAGCTTCGAGCGCTTTTCCATTTGCCAGTATATAAACCTTATCCTGCATCTGGGTTACAGACTCAAAACTTTTGTAAAGTGTATAACAGCATATCATAATACATCCGACAATAATCAGCATCGTAAAGCCTCTGACATATTTAAAAGCGGTATCTATATTTTTCATTTTGGTAAACATGAGCAGAATTTTTTTTTTATTTAGAATTTCCTTTAAGCCTGTCGCTCATATAGTTTCCTTTCTCCTCAAAATAAGGAGCACTTCCGGTCGATGATGACATGCTTTGGGACATCCGCCCTGCTGCATTCCCCATTGAATCCAGCACCATACCAGCTCCCATTGATGTTTTGGAAACCACTGAACTGGTTGAATTACTAAAGAGTCCGGTAACTTTCTGACCTAAGGCGCCTCCTCCAGCAGCGTGGACTATATAGTTGGCAACCGATGGAACGGTAAAATACCCTATGATTCCGATAATCATAAAAATCAAGTAAGACATATCGGTCCTGCTAAAAAAGGTGTCTCCTGTAGCCTGCACCTGGGACAGATCCAGTTTTAGCATCAGTTCCTGAATTTTCCCTATAATACTTCCAAAGATATTGGCCACTGGAAGCCAAAGATAAATGTTGATATATCTCGCCAGCCATACCGTGAGTGTATGCTGAAAGCCATCAAATACAGCGATACCAAATACAAGAGGTCCTAAAATAGATAACACCACCAATTGGAATGTCCTGAGCGTATCAATGCACAATGCCGCAGCCTCAAACAAAACTCTGAGTACCTCACTCATAAATTCCTTGACAGAGTTTCGAAAATTATAGGAAGCTTTTTCCATTGCAAATTTGACATCGTTTCCGATTCCGGCCAGCATGCTCTCATTGGACGGATCTTCATCATGGGTGTACTTATACCATTTATCCCTATCCCCTGTTCCTGTCGCACCGACATACATTTTCCACGGATCAGTTTCCTTTATTGCCTTTTCTTTCTCTTTCAGAAGAACTGCAACAGCATTATTGGATCCTGTAACCATAGCAGCAGTTGCTGTAACCGTTGGTTTCATTATTCCATTAATTAGAGCTAATACCGAAGGAAAAATCATAATACAAAACCCAATTACAAACGGTCTGAACAGCGGATAAAAATCAATGGGTTCGGCGTTGGCAATATGTCTCCATACTCTCGAAGCTATATACCAAATCGTTCCGAATCCTGCTATACCCTGCCCAACCGCTAAAAGATTACTGCATAACGGCATCATTTCATCATACAACTGTTCCAAAACAGAGTGAAGGCTCTGCATATTATCTCCAAGTCCTTGTGCATGGATAAAAAAAGGCATTAAAAATGTGACGGTTATAAAAAGAACCGTTTTGCAAGATTTAAAAATGTTCATCGCTTTAGTTTTTTAGTTCCTGAAGTTCTTTGGAAGCATAAACATCCTTCGCTTCTTTTGCTCTTTGCAGTGCCAGCACATTTGATGTTGAATTAAAGTTTCTGAGAAACAAAAGCTTATCCTGCATCTGCAGATAAATATCATCTACCGCTTGGAGCCTTTCGTCATCCGACATCCTTAGTTTATCTGCTGTTACAACCATTGTAAGTTCATCGAGATTCCTTAAACTCTGGCTCAGAAGATTTCCATAAACCTTTTCAAAATAGCTGATTTCTTTTTCGCTAAAGTTGCCGCTCTTTACAAATCGATTCAATCCATTTTTGGTTTCCTTCATCAGCAGCAGCTGAAAATTTATGATGTCCCCTACTCTTTTGTAATTTTTTACAACAGGGCTCACCTGCATAAGGGCATCCAGAAAAGTTTTATGTAGGCTGAAATTTCCCTCCGACATATCCTTGACTGTTTTATAGCCACCCGAAAGAAGCTCATAACCCTTTTTCATATCGCTTAAGATCTTTTTAAACTGGGAGAGTTTTTCAATGTTTAAGATTAGCTGCTGAATCTCTGCTGATTGTGCATTTGCTTTGTGGGAAACAATTGTCATTGAGACTGTCAATATTAAAATCAATATTTTTTTCATAGCTTTTTATTTTATAATCCGTAGATAGATCCTGCATTCTGGGCATCTCCTTTTTCACGACTCTTTGATAAAGACAGAAGTTTCGCTTCATTGCTGAAAGACAAACAGAAATTATAATCCTCCACCATCATTTTGTGCAGCGCATCAATACGCTCGATCCTCTGGTCATCTTGAAGTTGCAGTTTGGAATCGGTAGTAATAAACAGGAGCTGGTCAAGGGTATCGTTGCAGTTCTCAAGAAGTCTCTCAAAAGAACGCTCTATATAATCCAATTCATTTCCGTGAAATAAATCACTTCCCTTCAAATCACTATAGGTCCTTTTACAGATTTTCATTATTTTAAACTGCATGGAGAGAATCTCAGCTGTCTTATAATAATTTTTAACCTTGGGATTAATCTTCAGTAAAGAAGTAAAATAATCACCATGAAGATTCACTTCTCCCCTCTTTGCATCGCCAATAAAATTCAGTCCTTTTGATACAACTGAATATCCTTTTTTGGCGTAGTCAATGTAAACCTGAAGAGCAGCAATCTGCAAAAGCAGTTCCTTTCTCTGCTTGGCCTGCGCCTGAATTCCCTGATGGAAAAGCAGCACTATCAAGGATATTGAGATCATTTTTTTCATGATATTTTTATTGAATTACGGAATTCCGTAAAATTGTTTGACCTGATTTACATCTGCTTCTGTCTTGGCCCTCTGAAGGCTAAGCATCACATTCTGCTGATTAAAAAGAGTGAGATCATCATAATTGGCATCAATCTGATCTGCAGCTTCATTAATTATTTCGAGTCTTTTCAGATCGCTCATCTGTGTGCTGAAAGAATCCAGTATTAAAAATATCTGATCCATATTCTTCACGCTTTCTTCCAAAATGCCCGAATAAACACGCTCCATATATTGGATTTCATTATCTTTAAAATGAGTATCCTGTTTGAATAAATTCCAGGCTCTTTCATATTCCTGCACCAGTTTGGTTTGTTTTTTAGTAATATCTTTTATCCTCTGATAATAGGTAATAATTGATTTTACCTTTGCCAGTTCTTCATAATAGCCTTTATATAAATCTTTCTGCTTTTTAGTCCAGTCCGAAATTTCATCCAGCTTTAACTTAGAGAGTACATTTTCAATCTGTTTCTGGGCATTCTGAAGCCAGATCGTTTTGTTCTGAAGTTTCTGAATCCTAAGATCAATTGCTTTTATCACTTTTTTGGTGACTGCTTTTACTATTTCCAATATCGGCAGTGCAGCTATCCTTTCTGCCGGTCTTGCTGGCGTGCTGATTAGCAATAGACATATTATGCAGGTAATTATTTTTGCTTTCATTTTTTCCTTAATTAATTTCCATTCCTCATATCGTGGGCCATAGCTGCGATTCCTTTTTTGATGTCGCCCCCAAACTTTTGGGCATAGGCATTCATTTTCACTTTCTCGCTTTCCTCTGTTGTATAGGCTAAATACTCCTCCAGTGAAACTTCTGTTCGGTACACTTTTGAAAGCATACTTCCCAGTGAAATAAACACTTCCTTATATTTCTTATCAGGATCGTTCGCTTTATTAACCGATAGCACCAATGCCTTTTCTTTTTCGGTGAGCCCTAGCAATTCCTGTATCTGATCAAACTTGTTCTGATATTTGCTTTGGTCCAACAGTATCTTACAGTCGCTGTTATTTATAATAGCCTGTTTGACAACTGGCGATGAAATAATATCTTCAACCTCCTGAGTGACTACTATAGCCTCTCCAAAGAATTTCCGCACAGTCTTGAACAAATACTTAATATATTCTGACATCCCTTCTTTGGCAATCGCTTTCCAGGCTTCTTCGATGAGTATCATTTTACGAATGCCTTTGAGCTTTCGCATTTTGCTGATAAAAACCTCCATGATAATGATCGTTACCACAGGGAATAGAATCGGATGGTCTTTGATATTATCCAGTTCAAATACGATAAATCTTTCCTTTAAAAGTTCCAGATTCTCTGTGGCATTTAATAGATAATCAAACTCTCCTCCTTTATAATACGGACGAAGTACATAGAGAAAATTATTAACATCAAAATCCTTTTCCTTCACCTTATCGCCTTCCAGTATCTTTACAAAATCATCTTTCAGGAAATCGTAAAAGCTGTTGAAACATGGGAAGAGATCGGAGTTCAAATCCAGTTTTTCATAGTAGAGCTGAAGCGCATTTGATAAAGCCACATACTCGCTCCGATTAAAGGTTTCATCGTCTTTTTTCCAAAGTGCCAAAAGCAGTGTTTTAATGCTTTCTTTTTTCTCCGTATCTAGAGTATCTCCTTCTGAAATGTAAAAAGGATTAAAGCGGATAGGGTTTTTCTCATCGTAAGTGAAATAGTACCCGTTAACCATATCACAAAGTCCCTTGTAACTATGACCTACATCAACTAAAACAATATGTGTCCCCTGCTCATAATAGCTTCTGACCATATGATTGGTAAAAAATGATTTACCGCTTCCCGAGGGTCCGAGTATAAATTTATTCCTGTTGGTGCAGATTCCCATTTTGACAGGCTCATCACTGATATCAACATGAACAGGCTTTCCTGTTAAACGGTCTCCAAGCCTGATACCAACAGGACTTAGCGAAGACCTGTAGCCTGTTTCCATATTCAGGAAACATACGGCCTGCTCGGTGAAGGTGTCAAACGTATCATTCATCGGAAAATCAGCTGCATTGCCCGGCATGCCTGCCCAGAAAATCTGCGGAGCGCCGACCGTTTCCTGCTTGGCTGCCGCATCCATCTGAGCGAGTGCTGATGACACTTTGTTTTTAATATCCTTCAGTTCTTCTTTGTCTGTACTCCATGCCAGGACATTAAAATGTGCCTTAACCGGAAGTCTCTGCTGGGATACCGCTTCGTTCAAAAAATCATTCGTCGCATCCCTCGCAATCATATTTTCCCTACTATACGCTGATAAAGACTGTAATCTTAACCTTTTGCTTTCCAGTTTTTGAATAGTCTTCTGGGCATCTTCTATAAACAGATATTGATTATAAATATGATTGCAGGATAAAAGCTGTCCCAGAGTGGATGCAAATCCAATACTGAATTTGGTTTTATCAGTGGAATACCTATCAAAATTGATTCTCGAACCGCACAACGCCGGCAGATCAGCCGCATCTCCAAGTGTAAAAAGCTGGCAGTGTTTATCGCCGACAGCTAAACCTTCATCAAATTTGATATCCTTAAAAAAAAATGAATCTTCCTTCTCTGATAAAAAACAGTACTTTTCAATCAGTCCCAATTTTCTGCTTTCACTTTTAAGTGAATCATTTTTCATTCGGGTAAACTTGACAAAACCGCTGTCTTCCATAATTCTTTTAAACTGGCCGGTACAGTCAATAAAATCCTGTAACACCTGTGCTTTTAAAGTTTCTTCCGGCACAATTGAACGTCGCAAAAGATTTGAAAAAAGCGAACTTGAATTTTTTCTTCCCTGCGGCTTCTTAGTCAACATGATATAACAGGAATGATCCAAAAACGGTCTTTCATTAAAAAACCGCTCACTGCTCCGGGTTAAAAAACTGCTGTCATCACTCGTAAAATCAGCTTTGTGACTCTTTTCTAAAAACCAGTCCTGCTTGTGAAAAACACAGAATTTAGGAAGCACTTTTATTGCTTTTATCCACGACTGATGAAAAGCTTCATATTCATGATCCGACAAAGTAAAAATCTCAGGCAGCTCAGCCTTAAACACTACAGTTACATCGCCTTGTTTTGATAAAATACAGTCATGTTCAACTGCCATAATCGGCAGTAAATCTTCCATCCTCTTCTCCATCTCCTTTTCATTTCAACATTAACGTTCTATAGCTACATCTTTATGAAAATGGCCCTACTGTAAACTTTTATACATTTTGGAACCTGCTTTTTGGCCAGCGCCTTCATCATGCCGTATTCTCCGTACTGGTTACTCATTTTGTATATTTTAAAAACAAGAAATGTACCTGCAGTCCCGATAAAACCAACACACAATAATGAAGGCAGACCAATAATGTACATCACTGCAAAAAGAATCATAAGCGATACAACACCTCCTCCCAAATACCATATGTACTGAGCCTTCAAGCCTTTAAATTCTATACTCTGATTGATTCCTTTGTTGATCTGGTAAACACTGTTACTCATAAGATCTTGTCTTTAAACCCCGAAGAAGGATTTAATTACTGTGGCTACCACAACTAGAAACACACAGCTACCGAACCAGGCAGCGGCTACTTTACCTGTATCAGGATCTCCCGCATTCCATTTCTGATAAACCTTAACCGCTCCTATAAGACCCAGTATAGCACCAACAGCATACATAAGTTCTGTACCTGCATCAAAATAACTCCTTACTTTTTGGTTCGCCTCGTTAATTCCTGCTACACCATCCTGCGCATAAATTCTCGTCTCGTATGTTAACATCAATGCAAGAATGCAATATGACATTACTTTTTCTTCATCTAATTCCTTTAATTTCCACCAGCATTTTCTCATCACACATCATTTTTAAAGTTTATATCAATTTTAAAAAGCAGAGGAATATCGCCGTTGCAACTCTATTTCCTGTCACATAAAGCCATACCGCACCAGAGAGAACAGGGATTATTCCTCCGCTGAATTTTAGGAAGTAGTCTCTTCCCACAGAGTATCCGCTTCGGCAGACGTTAAATAGAACTGCGGGTGTTTTTCGCTTTCAGAGACTATTAGATTATTTATGTTTTCACGTAAAGAGGAGATCTTCACGTATGGGTATTCTTCCAGTACCATTTTAAGGTAATTTTGAAATTGTTCTTTTGATAAGCTCATTTGAGAGCTTTCTTCTACTGCTTGTACTATGCGAGTAGAAAGTTCCTCAGCATCTTCTAAAGTATCAAACGATTCTGAAAAAGCGGAAGACAACGAGTTTTGCCCTTCTAACTCGTTTTTAGAAGTTTTTTTTAATGCAGGAAATTTGAATTTCTTATCTCCCGAGAAAAGTTCCCTTAAATCCTTACTGTAAAATTTTAGTATTAATACCAAATACCAAATCAATAGTAATATACCCACGGCAGCGAGATAGCTGCCCCATGAAACATTTGTAAACATAGTCATCATCATTTATCATTCAACATTCATCTTGTCTATGTAAATCATTATCACAAAATTTGATATGATTCATTCTACAAGTCAAAGGAACGATTAAGATAAGTCTGCTACAAGTACAACTTTTTCTGTACCCCTGCTGTACTTCTGTACCTCTCAGTCATATAAAGAAATGAGAAAAGAAATTAAATTTAAACCGTAAAAAAACCTCCGTAAAAGGAGGCTGTTTTTTCTTGTTTTATATATCTATTTTTCCATAAGTTTATTTAACATCAGAAGCTCTGCGTCTTTTTTCAATAATATGCCACCCATTATCTGAGAATATAAAATATGCTTTTTCTTTCTTTTCAGCAGTTTCATAATCCAGTTCCTTTTCTTAGCAGCAGATAAGCATAAAATTCAGTAGTGGCACCATTCTAGATAATCTTTTCATAGTATGGCAAATTAAAATTAATATTCTTTTATGTGCTTTATCATCCTTTCTAACGTTTTAATTACAAACTCTTTATCTTTTTCTTCAGGATTATATGACTTGCTTCTCACTGAGTGATAAGACAAGTTCCGTTTAAATGGAGTGGACAGATACGGGACAATCGTTTTAAAAATTAAACTCATTGATTTAGCTTTTAATATTCTTGTTTCATCAGTTGCTCTCAAAATCAGCCCCATCTGATCACTTGAAAGTGTACACTGAATTTTATTTTCGTCCGGTAAATAAGAGGGATTTATAGTTCTTTTAGAATTTTTATTCCCAGACTTTTCGATTTCATCTCTGTTTTGCAAAAAGCTGATTTCTGATGTAAACCAGTTCTCCAAAACATCTTTTATATTTTGATGACTGGCATCAAATGTAATTTTTACATTTGAATGCAGCTGTTTGAAATCCTTGAAGAAACGTAAAAGTAAGTTCAATTTTGCAGGGTGCTTTTCAGTGATATAAATCTGCTCGGTCATTCTTTCTGTAAGAACCGAAATATACTGCAACGAATTAAAATTATGGTCAATTAGAAGTTCATCAAGCGGAGTGAAAATGGAAGGATTTTCAAGATCATCATTATGTTCCTCGAGAAGCTTTAATAGTTCTCTAAAATAAAGGATACGACGATATGTAAGTTTTTTGCCATTGTCTTCTTTAATCGCATTCTGCAGTATTTTCACTGTCCTTTTTATTGTCAATTTATCTGACTCTGAGCTAAAGATTCTTTTATTGATTCTCTGCAGTTTTAAAGCAAGTTCCTTTCTGCATACCATAAGGTATGTAATTGGAACCCTTTCGTCAAGGCTCAAATAATATGAAAATCGATCCTCAATGAAAGAAATCAGATAATCAAGATTTGAAATGAGAAGATCCGCAAGTCGTCTTACTTTTTCAGATTGAAGAACCTTTTCTGTCCTATTCTCAATGATACTATCCAGCAGGAAAATTAGTGTCGAATGATATTGCCTGACAGTAACGCGTATATGTCTTTTCTTCTTTAATGAAAAAACTTCATTTTTCAGATGTACTTGTATTTTAATAGATTCTTTGGAAATACTTTCGGAAATAACTGCTATATCACTATCAGTCAAACTATCAATATTCGTGCTCAATGGATCAAACGTCTGCAGTATCAAAGAATCAAACCATTCTAATGGATATATATTATTCATCATAGTGTACCTTTTTGCAATAATTACACTTGGAAACTAATGGCCTCTAGATTTCTCGAAAAAAGAGGTTCGATAGTCTGAGGGTGATAAAGAAGTATGCTTTTTAAAAAATATTCCGAAAATTGACGTACTTGCAAATTCCATTTCCTCTGCAATTTCAGCTAAACTTATTTGACCGTCTTCCAAAAGAATTTTGGCCTCACTGATGATCGCCTCTATTATTAAAAGTTTGACACTTTTACCAGTGACTTCTTTAACCACTCTGTTTAAGTAAATTGGTGTGATAAAAAGCGCGCCTGCATAAAATTGAACATGATGATGCTTTTTATAGTGAATTGACAAAATAGTAAGAAACTGCATGACAATATTTTCTTTTCGGGTGAAGTTAGGTATTGAGTTTGAAGCATACTTATTATAAATTAGCTTAAGTTCATAAATGAATAAATTTAAACTTATGCGGTGTAGTTCATTTTCATGCCCATCTTTTTTCGAATCCAGATTTATATAATAGATGAGTCTATAGATCAGTGATAAAACTGAATACTCGTTTTCATCAAGGGAAGCTTTCATAGGTTCTTTTCTAATAAAGAAATAAAATGAATCTACAAGTTCTTTCCTAAGACAATTTTTAACTGCAAAATCAGAAGAGAATATTATTAGGTAAAGGTGTAGTTTACCAAGAACTTCAATGACATGACAGTCAGAGTCTTTAGGGATTATTATTAAATCACGTACAGAAAGTTCTTGTATAACATCTTCTATTTTAAGCTTGAAATTACCGGATTTTATAAGTAATACCGCTAAATTCTGAGCTTTAAAAGATTCATCTTTACCGCTAAGTTCCTCATACTTTTTAATAATGTGAATATCAAAGCCTTCAATAGGAAACATTTGTAGTTTTGAATTAATCAGATTTTTAATCATGTCCATAATTCTTTATGTGTTCGGTAGTTATCATTCTACTCTTTAAATTTTTCACGAATAAGTAAGTAGAAGATGAAATAAAGGTTGAATAACCAGGTGATATACAGCATATATATCTGTAAACGGTAAGATATATATGCTGATTTTACAATTTGACAATAATCTGCCGTTGGGACGCCTAATAAAAATCCGAGAATAAAATAAAGGCTTATTAAATTGGTAAGCACCAGAGATAGACTTAAAATAGATGGTATTTTCATTAGACAACAGATTAATATTAAATTGTTTAGTGTCAAAGAATTTTATCAAGAAGAGCTATTATGATTACAATAGATCTCTCATTGTTTTTGAATAGTGATCTAGCAGGTTTACTTCCTACTAGAATATCCCAATCCTTATCCTTACGTTCTACTTCTGAATAGAGGGAGTATCTCGAAATTGATGCAACAGTTAAAATTGTTTCGGCTTCCTGTGATGTAAAAACTGTATCAGTGATTACTTCTGACTCGTATCCAGTAATATAATTATTTATGATACTGAATTCTTGCTGTCTTTTAATGATGAGATTCTGCAAAAAAGTGATAAGATTATTTTTTGCATACAACTGTAATGTACTATTCTGAACAATCTGAATCATACTATTGTCAGGATCTGCCATTATTGAATCTACCATTTCATCAGTAAAGGGAATTAATCTATTAGTCACATTAGAACTTTCTGGAAATACTTGTGAAATCAATCTAATCTGATGTGTCAGTTCGGCAACTGATTTCGGAGTCTGATTTTCTTTGTAATAGAAATTCAATGCTTCGTATAACTGGCGTCCTTTTAAATCGAAAGGGTTGTCGTTATTATAAATTTTTCCCGAACTTTCAGAAGCTTGTGGAATAATTTCTGATTTTTCGTTGTCATAATCAGCTGAACATGAAATAATAATAAATAATGTAGCGAAACATAATAAAAAGGTTTTCATAATTTTAATTGTTTGAAGTGAACGAGAATTTCTTCTCAGTCCTCTCACCCGGATAAGCAGACTTTTGTCCAGCACCCTGCCGAACATTTTGCTTTGAATTCAAGGCAAAGCTATTCTGCTAAATTTTGACTCGCAAGGCAACATCTGTGGATTTTCGGCATTTCCACTGTGGATTTCCACGAAATCCACAGTGCTTTTTCATAAAACAAATCACTGTATTTCAAATGTTTATGTTATTTTTATGTTATTTTAATGTAAAATAATATAACAGCAACAAACAACGTAGCTTGTCTGAGAATTCCCTAAATCACAAACAAATGAATAAGTCATATCTGTTATTAATTTCCTTATTACTTTTTCAAATTATATCTGCACAGAAAAAAGTATTCACAATTCCTGATTCTTTGAAGAAAAAAAATTACGAATACTTAGATAATAGATTCTATGATCTGAAAAAGGATAGCGCTCGTGCGTCAGTTTATGCATATGCGTTGCTTAGTAAAGCCAAAAAAGAAAAGAACATTAAAGAAATCTTAAATGGATTTCAAAACATAATGTTGATCTCCACTGAAAAAACAAGGATAATATATGTTGACAGTATGCTTTATACAGCAAAAAAATCTAAAGACAATGCCTTGATTGGAGGAGCGTACCTCAGCAAAGGCACATTTTTCTACGGATTAAAACAGCAGAAACTGGCAATGGATAATTATTTGATTGCAAACAACTATATTTCAAAGACTAATGATCAATATCAAATACATAAAGTAAAATACTGTATTGCCCTGACTAAATTTTATGTTGGATTTTATGATGAAGCGGTTTCACTCTTAAGAGATTGCGTAGACTATTATAAGAAAGCAGAAACCAGACCTTACCTAAATTCTTTACATATGCTTGGGCTCTGCTATAATAAGTTGGGAAATTACGGTTTATGCTCGAAGATAAATGCATTGGGAATATCCGAAAGCAGAAGACTTAACTCAACAGTGATGATACCATACTTTACACACTCTGAAGGAATCAATGACTACTTTAAAAAGAACTATTCAGAATCTATAAATCATATTGAATCCTCACTTGACTCAATAATTGAAAACAATGATTTTGCAAACGTTTCTATCGGAAACTTCTATATCGGCAAAAGCTTCTGGTCTCTTAACCAAAAGGAAAAAGCGGTGGAGCATTTTCAAGTAGTAGATGAAATTTTTCGGGAAAAAAAATATCTACGCCCAGATTTAAGGCAGGCATTTGAACTGCTAATTAACTTCTATAAAACAGAAAAAGATCTTGACAAGCAGCTTTACTATGTCGAAGAACTTTTAAAAGCTGATACTTTGTTGGTCGAAAATAATAATTATATCGTTAGCAAAATTCACAAGCAGTATGATACAAAGGAACTCATTTCTGAAAAGGAAAGAATTTTGATAGAAAAACAAGAAATTGCGGATGAACTTGTTAGGGAGAAGTACTATGATGTGTTTTATATATTTATCATCTTCCTTTTATTTATATTTATTTTATGGCTGACCCGTCGCCATCACAAAAAAAGAAAGGAATATAAAAAGAATTTTGAAGCGCTGATGCAAGAATATGAAGCTGCTAAAAATAAAGCAAAATTAAAAATAGAAAAAGAACCAATTAAAGACATTAACATTGAAACAGTAGCTTTAATTTTAAAACAGTTGGAGAAGTTTGAAAATGGAAAAAGATTTTTGGAAAAAGATTGGACCCTAGTTACTTTATCAGCTGCGTTTAATTCCAATACCAAGTATTTAGCTGCAATTTTGAGTCACTATAGAGATAAGGGCTTTAATGAATACATAAACGGTCTCAGAATAGAATACATAATTAATCTTCTTAAAAATGATAACAAATTTAGAAAGTACACTTATGAAGCGTTAGCAAATGAAGCGGGATTCAGCTCTACACAGCGCTTCGCTAATGCATTTTTGGCAAAAGCAGGAATGCCGGTCAGCTTTTTTATAGAACAGATTAATAAGATGTAATTTCAAATAATGAGGAGCAACATGTGTTCATTAGCTTTTAACATTTACATTTGCAGCCGTAATTAAAAAAACATGACAATATGAAAGATCTAATCGCAAAAATTAATTCAGAGATTGAAACATTCAAAACTGAATCCGATTCTTTATCTGAAAAAGGAGTTAAAGCTGCTGGTGCTAGAGCTCGTAAATCATCTTTGGAAATTGAAAAACTTTTAAAAGAGTTTAGAAAAGTTTCTATTGAAGAATCTAAAAAGTAATTACTTTACACTTAGTTCAAAAGCCTTTCAAGATTTTGTAAGGCTTTTTTTATAATATATTCTTGCTAGATTTAGTTCTATTTTGTTTTTTATTATAATCTTCAATTTCTGACTCTGTGCAAGGAGAAATTTTAATGCTTTTAAATCTTGATTCCTGGTTTTTAGTATTTGTATCTAAGAGCTCTATTTTAATTTTAACCACATCATTAGAAATTATTTTTTCAGGAAATAAGTCACAATATGATTTTAATTCCAACGCATTTGCAATTCTATTTAACATCCTAATATTATATTTTTGATTTTGCTTAGGGTTCTCAACATTCCCAATGAAACCTTCCGATACACCAATCTTATGCGCCAATTTTACTTGTGAGATATTTGCTTTTATTCTTAGCTCTCTGACTTTTTCAATTAAATAAAAATCTAATTCTGAAATAATAAACTCTACAATCATACTATTTTTATTAATTCAGAAATTACGGGATTAAATAAAAATTTAACACATACATATAAGTATGTGAATATTTTTTATGTATATTTGTTCTTTATTCAATATTTGAATATTAAATTTGCGATTCTTCACATAAAATATTTGAAGCATTCGCTTTGAATCTCGTTATCGAAAACTGGCGTTTAAAATAACCACGAGATGATAAGTGCTAATGCTCACGCCTTATATTGGGCGTGGGCTCACTTATTCGTGGTAAGGTACCGCCAGTACCTCGGTAACGTCTAAAAGTGAGTACCTGCCCTTTTTTTGTACTTTACATTTTCCGATTCTAGCGTCTCTCCAACTTAGAAATTTTCGTAAATCAATTATTTTTAAATTAATCCTAAAAATCTAAAAATATGAAGAGACAAGTATAATGTGATTATACAAAAATGGCCCTCAGCTGCAGCGACCAAACTAGAGCAGAGGACCTTAGCTAATCAAAATCCTTTTAACTAACCAATTCCAATATTATGAATTATTTTTCATTCTACAAGGGTGGAAAGGCGCTTTATTGCCTATTTTTTGCAGGCTTTCTAATGTCTTTTTCATCATCATTTGGTCGTGACATAGACCGGCATGATAATATTTTTTTCCAGCAAAATCAGGTGCAGGGTACCGTAACTGATGGCTCTGGTCCTCTACCTGGTGTAACTATTTCCATAAAGGGCAAGACTCGTAATTCGTCCATTACTGATTATAATGGCCAATACACAATAAATGCTCTAGCCAGCGATACACTGATTGTCTCCTTTATAGGCTTTAAAACTAAATTTATCCCAGTAAATAACAGCACTAAAATTGACATCAAACTGGAATACGATACTACTACTCTTCAAGAGGTCCGGGTTAATGCTGGTTATTATTCAGTAAAGGAAAGTGACCGAACGGGGAGCATCGCCCGGATTACCTCTAAAGATATCGAAACCCAGCCTGTTACAAATGTTTTGGCAACTATGCAGGGACGTATGCCGGGGGTGAACATTATTCAAAACACAGGAATGCCCGGCAGCGGTTTTACCATCGAAATCCGCGGCAAGAACAGTATTAGAAGCGATGGCAATAATCCGCTGTATATCATAGATGGAGTCCCGTATTCTTCACAAAGTATCGGAAGCTCCTACACTTCAACGAATATGCCCGCTGAGAACAGTCCCCTTAATAGCATTAACCCGGCAGATATTGAAGTAATTGAAGTTTTAAAGGATGCTGATGCAACCGCCATCTACGGTTCCCGAGGAGCAAACGGAATCGTGCTTATCACAACAAAAAAAGGCAGGGCCGGAAAAACTTTATTTACTGGTTCTTACACTTATGGAATAGGAAAAGTTACCCGATTTAAAAATGTTCTGCAGACGCCAGAATATATGGATATGCGTAAAGAAGCCTTTGCCAATGACGGCGTAACGCAATTTCCGGCTAATGCTTATGATGTGAATGGTACATGGGATCAGAACCGTAATGCCGACTGGCAGAAAGAATTGATAGGAGGCATTGCCGATTATACGAATGCACAGGCTTCACTTTCAGGAGGCTCCTTGCAGACTAAATTTTTGCTAAGTGCTAATTACTCTAAAGAAACCACCGTTTTTCCGAAAAATTATGATTACACAAAAGCGGGAGGGCATTTTAGTTTAAATCATGAATCCGAAAATAAAAAATTTAAAATTAATTTTTCATCAGTTTATACGGCGCAGCTAAGCAGTCTTCCATCTGCTGATTTAACACAGATTGCGGTCAGACTCCCTCCTAATGCGCCTTCACTTTATGATGCAAATGGAAACCTTAACTGGGAAAATAATACTTTTGACAACCCTCTCGCTCCTTTAGAGGGAAAGATAAAGGGTAATACTTACGATTTTCTGGCTAATGCCTTGCTAAGCTATGAGATTGGCGCGGGTTTTATTCTTAGCTGTAGTTTTGGTTATACGGATCTGCGTCAGAAACAGCTTAATTTACAGCCGTCAACAATTTATAGCCCTGCAGCCGGTGTTGGAAGTGAAGTGTCAACTGTTTTCACTAATCAGATAAATAGGGCTTCCTGGATTATTGAACCACAGCTGGCATGGAATAAAAATTTTGGCAAAGCCAGAATGGAAGTTCTTCTCGGATCCACATTTCAACACCAAAAAGGAGATCGACAGGTAAATTATGCACTTGGATTTGCCAGTAATAGCTTAATGGAAAATCCATCATCTGCTTCAAGTAACAGAGTTTTAAATAGCGAGCAGAATATATACAGATACAATGCAGGATTTACTAGAATAAACCTTAATTGGGATGGAAAATACATAATCAATCTGACAGGAAGACGTGACGGATCCAGCCGATTTGGTCCGGGAAAAAAGTTTGCAAATTTTGGAGCTGTTGGAGCTGGATGGATATTTAGCAAAGAAAAGATTTTAGAAGAAAACGTTTCTTTCCTTAGTTTCGGAAAAATCCGCGGAAGCTATGGCAGCAGCGGAAATGACCAGATTGGCGATTATCAGTATCTCGATACATATTCTTCTGCAGGAATTAATTATCAGGGAATTTCGGGTTTACAGCCAAGCAGATTATTCAATGCTGATTTTGGTTGGGAAACCAATAAAAAATTAGAGTTTGCCTTGGAAACAGGATTTTTAAATGACAGGATCTTTACGGCAATTGCATGGTATTCCAATAAGTCATCCAACCAGCTTGTAGGTAATCCATTGCCGGGAACTACAGGTTTCACTTCCATACAGGCAAATCTTGATGCGGTAGTCCAGAATAAGGGAATTGAATTTAGTCTGAGAACACTCAACATCAAAAACGATGTTTTTACTTGGACCAGCACATTTAATTTTACAAGCAATAAAAATAAGCTGCTATCATTTCCAGGACTTAACGCATCCACATATAAAAATCAATATGTAATTGGAGAGCCTCTTAACATTGTTAAAACATATGAATATAGTGGTCTTAATCCGTTGACGGGAGTTTACACCTTTAAGGATGTAAATGGCGACGGTATTTTAAATGTTATCGATGACAGGCAGACTCTAAAAAATCTCAATCCAAAATATTTTGGAGGTTTTCAAAACCAGCTTCTTTACCGCAGTGTGAGTCTTGACTTTCTATTTCAGTTTGTTAAACAGGCAAATTATAATGAGAATTTTTCCAATCCGATGCCGGGAACAATGTTTAACCAGCCAGACGGTGTTATTGCACACTGGCAGGGTTCAGGGGATGTCGGGCCTTACCAAGGATACAGCAACAGCAATACTGTAAGAAATATTGCCAATAGCCAGTTTTCACAAAGTGATGCGGCTATAAGCGATGCTTCATATATAAGGCTCAAAAATATTTCCCTCTCCTATCAACTGCCAAAAGAATGGACTAAAACAATGATGTGCAGACTGAGCATTCAAGGACAAAACGTATTGACCTTTACCCGATATAAAGGAATAGATCCTGAGTTTAGAATCGCTGGTTATGTGCCGCCATTACGCATTTATAGCACTGCTATTCAAATAATTTTTTAATCAAATTACTTTGAGCATGAAAACAATCATTTCAACAAAATACAAGTTAAGAAAATTAATCTCGCTGGCAGTGTTATTTTCAGGATGTTCAAATTTTACCGAAGTAGAACTTCCATCTTCACAATTAACATCGGCTGCCGTATTTGAAAACAAGACAACGGCGAATGCAGCAATGACTGACATTTATTCTAAAATAAGAGATAAGGGATTATTGACAGGCAACGCCACAGGTCTTTACAGGCAGCTTGGATTATATACCGACGAGCTTCAGTACTACGGCCTTGAGGGAACAAGTCAGGCAAATTTTTTCAATAATTCCCTCTTGGCTACAGGTTCAGAAATTACAGAACTCTGGAACAGCAGCTATAATCAGATTTATGCTGCAAATGCTGTAATTGAAGGCGTAAAGGGATCTCAGGCATTATCCGATATAGACAAAGCGCAGCTCACCGGAGAGGCGCTATTCGTTCGTGCATTAATTCATTTCTATCTGGTTAATTGCTTTGGGCCTATCCCTTTTATCACTGAGACAGATTACAGAAAAAACAGTGCTGTATCCAAGATTCCTGAAAAAACAGTATATCAGGTTGTCAAAAAAGACTTAGAACAAGCCGTTGAATTACTTCCCGTAAATTATGTCAATACAGACAGAGTGAGGCCAAATAGAGCAGCTGCACAGGCGCTTCTTGCACGCTTATGCCTTTACATGGAATTATGGGAAGAGGCTTCGAACAATGCTTCTGCAGTTTTAAATCAGACCGATCTTTATGTTTGGCCTACAGTACTCGATGCGATCTTTCTTAAGGAAAGCCGTTCTACAATCTGGCAATTTTCCCCATCAATAGCTGGACGAAATACATATGAAGGGGCTAATTTAATTTTTGCTCAGGGACCGCCTCCTTCAGTTGCAGTTACAAATGATTTGTTAATGGCGTTTAGTTCCAATGATTTGCGAAAAACGCAATGGATAAAGACAGTTACCAGTGGAACTTCGGCTTGGTATCATCCTTATAAATACAAAAGACAGACAACAACCAGTTCATCTGTTGAGTACTCCATAGTTTTTAGGATTGCAGAACAATATTTGATACGAGCTGAAGCTCGTGCACATTCAGGTGATTTAATTGGTGCCAAACAAGATTTAAATAAGACAAGAAACCTTGCGGGACTTGATAATACAGCAGCAGTGACTGCATCAGAAATTATTGATGCTGTTCTAATTGAGCGTCGCTTGGAATTTTTTACAGAATGCGGCCACCGCTTTTTTGACCTTAAAAGAACAAATCGTCTTGATGCAGCGCTTTTAAAAGTAAAGCCCCAGTGGAAAAATACGAATAGGCTTCTTCCTCTCCCCGAAAATGAGCTATTGTTAAATTCAAATCTAAAACCGCAGAATGAAGGCTATTAATTATATGATAAAAGATTTTTTTTTCAGGTTTACCTGTTTCATTTTTTGGTTAGTAACCTGCCCTGAAATAATGGGGCAGGCTGACCAAAAAAAACAATTGAAAACTGATGATTATAAATTATGGAGTCAGCTGAATCCTGACAAGATATCAATTAACGGAAAATGGGTCAGCTATAATCTTCATTACAAATACTCGGATGCTGACTCTTTGATTGTACAGAATTCGGATGATCTCAAAAACAGAGTGATTTTTCCGAATGCCAGTGATGGAAAATTTAATGCTGAATCGGATTTTGCCTGTATGACTGGCGACACTTTTAAACTCATAAATCTTAAGACTAAGAAATATTACAAAAGAAATGCAGTATCAAGTTTTGAGTTTTCATCTAATTATAAATATCTAATCCTTTTCCTAAAACAGAATAATGGAAACCTTGGTTTAGAAATAAGGGCTATAAATGGCAAAATTTTAGAAGCTGGTTCAGACATAACACATTACTGCTATGACCCTAAAATGAATGGTGTAGTATACAGCACCGCAAATGAAAAGCAGTTTGGAATTGAAGTAGTCACATTCGAAGATGCCATAATCAATAAGATTATTGTCAAAAATAACAGTTTTCCATTTCAGAATGTGATGTGGAAAAAGAATGCAATTGCATTTGTTGGCAATAAAATAAATGATCCTGTGCTTTACAATTATGACTTAAAGAAAAAACAGCTGGATAGTTTAAATTCAGCTAATAATCTAGGGTTTTCTGCTGATATGAAAATTTCAAATTTAGAATACAGAGTTCCTATTCGTTCTGACGATGGATCTAAACTATTCTTTTGGATGAAAGAGTCTCTTTATGAGAATAGCAAGTATAAGCAAGGGGAAGTGCAAGTCTGGAATTCCAAAGACAAACAGCTCTTTGACTTTCAAAAATACATGCCTTTTTATACGTGGTCAGATAAAATGGCGGTATGGAATCTAGAAGAGAATAAAGTGCTTCAGATTACAGACAAAGAGCAGCCAAAAGGTTTTCTGGCGGCAGATTACCGGACGGCTTTTATTTATGATCCAGTGGCGTACGAACCTCAAACCAAACAAAATGGTCCTTATGACTTATATGAAATAGATTTAAAAACTGGAAAAAAGAAATTAGTGATTAAAAATTATTCTGCCGGCGTCAAACCTTCAGGTTCACCCGACGGACGAAATATATGCTATCAGAAAGAAGGGCAATGGTGGGTTTACAATATTGAACAAAAAAAACATACCTGTATTACCTCACGGATGACCAACAGTTTTGTTTCTGAAGACACTGACAGACCTGGAGAAATTGCCTCTTACGGAATAGCAGGATGGACCAATGAAAGTCAGATTGTTTTGTATGACAAATATGATCTCTGGCTGCTTTCACTAGATGGGAAATTTAAGAAGAGAATCACTAATGGAAGAGAGAGGCAAAAGTCTTATAGAGTAAAACTCTTCGATGTTGAAGTTACACATGGAGACACCGAGACAAAAAAATATATTCTCGATCTTAACAAAGGTTTTCTAATGACAGCTTCCAACAAGGAAACAGGTGAAACAGGTTTAAGTTATTGGAGTTTAAAACTTGGAATCAAAGAATTGGTATGGGGTCATAAGAAAGTTTTACCAATCAGTAAAGCAAAAAATAAAAATGTTTACATGTATACAGAGCAGAGCTTTTCTTTGCCACCAAGACTTCTTGTTTATGACGGCAAGCCTAAAGAAATCATACAGAGTAATAAACATCAGAAACATTATGAGTGGCCGAAGAATGAACGCATTGAATATATGGTAAATGGCCAAAAAGTGAAAGGAGTGCTATCCTATCCTGCAGGGTATAAAAAGGATGAAAAATATCCAATGATTGTGTACATTTATGAAAGGCAGTTTTACAGACTTAACGAGTACGAGAATCCGACATTATTTTCTGGAGACGGTTTTAATGTTACGAATTTTACCGCTCAAGGATATTTTGTGCTGTATCCGGACATCGTATATGAGTTTGGTAATCTGCGTGAATCCGTAACTAAAAGTGTACTGGTTGCGGTAGATACAGTTATCAGAAAAGGAAATGTTCATCCTAATAAGATAGGATTGATTGGCCATTCTTTCGGAGCATATGAAACCAATCTGATAATCACACAGACCAATCGTTTCGCGGCAGCTGTTGCAGGTTCTGCGTGGACAGATCTGGTAAGCGCCTATCTTTACATCGGTCCGTCTTTTAGAAGGCCGGATTTCTTTAGGACAGAAAATCATCAGTTAAGAATAGGTAAATCTCTATATGAAGATATGACGAGTTATTTAAACAATTCACCTGTGCTTTTGGCAGAAAGCATAAAAACGCCTCTTCTGGGATGGGTGGGCGAAGACGACCGCCACATTCATTCACTTCAAACGATGGAATTTTACCTGGCTTTAAGACGGCTGAATAAGGAACATACGTTGCTGGTTTATCCGCATGAAGGGCATGAGATCGTTTCAAAAAAAAATCAGGAAGACCTTAGCCTGAGAATCATGAAATGGTTTGATCATTACCTTAAGGAAGGTCCAAGAGAGAACTGGATAGAACCTAATTATAAGCACTGAATTTATTAAAATACCGCCGCATAAATCCTATGCGGCGGTTTCATTATCCGCAGTCACTTTTTAAGGAGTACTTCTTTTAAGCGGAATTAAACAAGTTTCCTCATCATAAAGCTGTTTACCAATTCCGCTATCGCTAACAGTACACGCAAAATTTCCATTTTCGTCACATTGTCGTACGTAATCGCATGGGGTTGGATTAGCGGTGGTACGCTGATACCCGTTTTGGGCAAAAGCTCTATCCGTTGCACTTAAAGAGCTTGTACTAGCCGCACTTGCCAAGCCAAATGCTATGACACCCAGCGGCAGACCGATTTTTAAAACATTTGATTTCATAATAATATAATTTATGGTTAATGATCTACTCTTTTTTACAGGTTTTCGATCACATCCCTGCTATTTGGCCAATAGATTGTTTGTATTTGTTTTACTATATTTTGAAGTGATTTGCGAGTCCATTTTGAATCTTATGATATGAGTCCCTATTAACACATATAATTGATTATTGTGCGCAACAATTTTCTTTACTTTTCTATTATCAAGATCGTTTAGTGTAAAACTTAAAATATAAGTCTTATTCATTAGGTCATAAACATCTATAACACTCGTTCTCTTCCACATTCTGTCAGTCTCGTACCGGCCGGGAATAGCAGAATTAACAAACAGCAGATTTTTATATACCGTAACGTCTTTATTGACAAATAATGGAGGCTTAGAAAATTTTCTTTGATTATATTTTTGGTCTTTAATTATACTTAATTTTGCATGAGAGATTGTATCTATAGTAGTTCCTCTTCCTATAATCTTTAACTTTTTATCGCTAATTGTAAATTGATTTCTGTAAGCGTATAGATAAATTATGCTCTGTATGTCTTTACTGTATAAGAGATGCCCGTCAGTATCAAAAACACCATCAAATTGTTTCTGAAGTATCTGTGGATTTAATATGGTTTGAGTTTTATTTCCAATCTGAATTACACCAAGAATGTTATCTCCATTTTTTTTACTGTTTGTAGACACAGCAATGGTAACCGAATCAATTGGTATTACAGTTGTAAAATATTCACCGTTTTGATTAACCAATTCTGCTTTCCAGTTATCGGTTTTACCTCTAAAAATGCATGGTATGGTTCCATCTGCTGCAAAAAAATATGGGGGAATTACACAAACTTTGATGCCTCTAAAAGGAAGATTTTTTTTATTTATTTCAATCATATTTTTATGTATAGACTGAAATTGTTTGTCCAAAGTAGTAACTACTAAAGGGGCTGTCACATTCCCAAGATAAACATGTATACTATCTACACCTGCAATATAATACGAATTGAGTTTAAGATCCAATATAGCTTCCTGTTCCACTGGTGAATGGGGAAATCGTCTGGTCAGTTTATTGTGGTAGTGCATAATATTTTCTGAAAGGATGAATAATAATGCAACTATGCTTATTCCAATTATTGTTACTAATGAAAAAAGGCCTAATAACTTGCCGTTTAACATAAATTGAGAAGTGTTTTTTTTATTTTTATCATAGAGTAGAATGCCAGCAATAGCAAGACATACAAATAACGTGTTAAATATCATGTGTGATTTCCAATCGAGCTTTTCCAATACTCCTCCACAGGAACAGGGCACAAATGAGGTATATTTAAGAATAATAAAAATATAAGCAGTAAACATAACCATTAGACCATAAGCACAGAATAATCCCGCCAGCCTAAATCGTGGGATCAGAATCAGCAAGCATGTAAGATACTCCACGACAGGTACTAGTACCGAAATCCAATCTGCAAATGCACTCAGCAATGGAGACTGTCCCAGCTCAATTCTAAAATGCTCAAAATCCAATAATTTACTTGTTGCCGCATAAACAAACAACAGTACATATAGCAGACAGATGATTTCAATTATGACAATTCTTATTTGAGGTTTGATATTCATAACAGCTAATTAATTAGAGAACAGATGACTAAAAAAAACATAAACAAATTTAAAACGCTAATTTGAAAGAAAACACATCAAAAACACGCCAAAAAACATCAAAAACACGCCAATTTATATTTTCAAACAATTGCAATAAAAAATGCTTTACAGATTAAAAATCCATAAAGCATTTTCACTTTTCAAGTCTTTCTTTAATTTAAAACTTCGCATCTTCAATAAAGCTCAAAAGCTTTTGATTGAGTTCCACAAGCCCCGCCTTCTGAAGACATTCCTGCGAGATGTTTTTTAGTTCGGTAAGTTCGTCCTCTGCTATGCTTCCCATGAGGCTGCCTTCATCCTTTTCCATCAGCAGTCCTCGTTCGATAAAATGGGATAACAGTAGCACATTTTTGCGTGAAATTTTCAGATCAATCTTCACCGGCTCACTCATGCCAGGGATGCTCAATACAGTATCAAACACCTTGGCTGCATAATTCTTTGTACTCATAATTTCAGCGTTTTTAAATTAATAAATCACAGTCTAAAGTTAGCAATCGCACTTCAAAGCATCATAAGCAAAATTTACCTATGATGGGATGCATTGGATTTTCCTGCATAAATTCGTCTGAATATTTGAAAGAAGTCTGAGTTTTTTATTCAGGCTCTTAAAGATTGCTACGTTCCTGCAATCTGCAAGATGTCCGGTTGTATCACATCCGATATCTTGCCGCCTTTTTACTCGGAACTCGTTGGCGGTGAAATCAGAAGAAAAATAGTTTGTGAAATGAAAAAGATAAATGATGGAAGAAGAAAACAAAAACAGAACCAGATGGCTGCATCTGAGACTGACTAGCTCCGAATATGAAACACTGCAGAAGCAGTTTAAAAAATCAACCTGCAGAAAATTGAGTGATTATGCCAGAAAAAATCTGCTGCAGAAACCTGTGGTTTTGAAATATCGAAACGAATCACTCGATGAATTAATGCATGAACTCATAATACTCAGAAAAGATTTAAATGGCATTGGAAACAACTTCAATCAGGCAGTTAAAAAGCTTCACACACTTGTACAGATTTCAGAATTTAAACATTGGATTATGGTTTATGAAATAGAAAAAAAAGTACTCTTTAATTCCATAAACCAAGTAAAAAAACACATCGAAAATCTCAGTAAAAAATGGTTGCAGTCATAAATACAGGACGCTCCATTAGGGCTATTTTCAATTACAATGAGAACAAGGTTTCCGTTGGTGCCGCCCAGTGCATTGGAGAAGGAAATTATCCAATGGACGTAGAGGAAATGAATGTGAGCTTTAAATTAAACATGCTTTTAAAACAGCTTGAACTCAATGAAAATGTGACTCGAAACAGTGTGCATATATCGCTCAATTTTGACCCGTCAGAAAAAGAATTATCAAAGGAAAAACTCATGGAAATTGCAGGTAGTTATATGGATAAAATTGGTTTTGGGGATCAGCCTTATTTAGTTTATCAGCACCATGATGCCGGACATCCGCACATCCATATTGTCTCCATAAAAGTAAAAGCAGACGGCAGCAGAATTGACATGCAGAACATTGGAAAAAATCAGTCTGAAACAGCACGAAAACAAATCGAAACACAATTCAATTTGGTACGCGCAGAAAGTAAAAAAAAGACAACCGTAATGGATTTAAAACCATTAAACGTTCATAAAATCGAGTATGGTGTTTCAGATTCAAAAAAAGCGATCGCAGGTATTTTAAATGCCGTAATACCGCATTATAAATTTACAACTATTGGAGAATTAAATGCAGTATTGAACCTATATAATATTTCAGTACTGCAAGGAAAAGAGGATTCTAAAATGTTTATTCATAAAGGGCTGTTATACCAGATTATTGATGCAGACAAAAACCCAATTGGAGTTCCTATAAAAGCGAGCAGCTTTCATTTTATGCCTACTATGAAAACTCTTGAACAAAAATTTGAAGCCAATAAAAAATCCCGGGTTCCTGACATGAAAAGAATCAGAAACAGTATTGACATGGCATTTTTAAAAAACAGCAATATAGACCTTGACGGGCTGGAAAAAAAATTACTCAAGGAAGGGATCGCTGTAATTTACAGGCAAAGTTCTCAAGGTCTGGTCTATGGAATTACATATGTAGACCATACTACAAAATGCGTTTTTAATGGCAGTGCGTTGGGCGTTCAATATGCAGCGAAGGCAATTCTTGAAAGGTGCGGTAATGTATGGATAAAACCCGACGGAAATAATTATGAAAACAAATTACAGAAGGAAGAAGCAACTAAAAATCCTGCTTTTATTTCTGAGCGTGAATTACAAAAGATAATTGACAGCATTTTACAGCCTGAATATGCATCTGAATTTATTCCTGCCAGCTTAAAAGGCAGACGAAAAAAAAGAAAAAGAAAAGGACAGTCCGACAATTAATTAAACACTAAAGCCATGGCGATGCAGACAGGAGAAAATGATCAAGCACTTAGAAAAATTTTAGATATGACAAGGCTCATAAGCATAATGCTTTTGAGTATTCACTTCTATTATTTCGGTTATTCGATTTTTAAACATTGGGAATTGGTCAGCCCATTTAGCGATAAGATTTTACATAACATTTACAACACAGGGCTTTTCAGTAATTTTCATAAAACAAAAATTTTTGCCTTGGGTTTACTTCTCATTTCATTGCTCGGTGCTAAAGGACGAAAAGATGAAAAACTGCAATTTAAAACGGCATTATATTACATCCTGACAGGACTGATTTTATATTTTATCAGTTACCTGTTTTTGCTGACAGTTCTTAGTCCTGTTTTTAAAATTACAGGTTATATTATAGCTACTTCGATAGGATACCTGATGATACTTTCCGGAGGTACGCTGCTCTCAAGAATTATCAGTCGAAAATTAAATCATAAAGATATTTTCAACAAAGAAAATGAAACTTTCCCACAGGAAGAAAGGCTTATAGAAAACGAATACTCAGTTAACCTTCCTGCCCGATATCATTTAAAAGATAAAGTGCGAAACAGCTGGATTAATATTATCAATCCTTTTCGATCGCTTCTGGTTCCGGGAACACCAGGTTCGGGGAAATCTTATTTTGTAATTCGCCATGTAATCACCCAGCATATCAAAAAGGGGTTTAGCATGTTTGTGTATGATTTTAAATTCGCTGATCTGACGATCATTGCCTATAATACTTGGTTGAAATACAGGCATCTTTATGCTGTTGAACCCAAATTTTACATGATTAATTTCGATGATCTGAGCCGCACCCATAGGTGCAATCCTCTGTATCCTGAATCGATGACCGACATAACCGATGCAGCGGAATCAGCAAGAACTATTCTTTTGGGACTCAACCGGGAATGGATTAAAAAACAGGGTGACTTTTTTGTGGAATCCCCTATCAATTTTCTAACTGCTATTATATGGTATTTACGAAAATATAATGATGGGGAATTCTGTACCCTTCCGCACGTTATTGAACTCATGCAGCTGGATTACGACAGTCTCTTTACACTGCTGAGAACAGAAAAAGAGATTGAAGTGCTTATCAATCCATTTCTCAGCGCTTACCTTAAAGATGTTAGTGAGCAGCTTGAGGGTCAGGTTGCCTCTGCCAAAATTTCCATGGCAAGGCTCTCATCCCCGCAGCTCTACTATGTACTTTCAGGGAATGACTTTACTTTGGACATCAATAACCCGCTCGAACCTAAGATTGTATGCATGGGAAACAACCCTCAGAAAATACAAACTTACGGCGCTGTTTTATCACTTTATGTAAGCCGCTTAATTAAGCAGGTCAATCAAAAAGGAAAACTGAAAAGCAGTCTGATATTTGATGAATTTCCAACGATATACCTCAACAATATGGACAGCCTAATTGCTACGGCAAGAAGCAATAAAGTAGCGACCTGTTTAGGAATTCAGGACTTCAGTCAGCTTAGGAAGGACTATGGACGCGAACAGGCGGATGTGATCTTAAATATTACAGGAAATATTATCAGCGGTCAGGTCACCGGCGATACAGCCAAACAGCTTTCCGAACGATTTGGAAAAATTATGCAGGATCGTGAAAGCCTTTCAATTAATAGCGCAGATACCTCAATCAGCCGTTCCAAACAGTTGGAATCTGCCGTTCCTCCTTCCAAAATTTCTTCATTGAGTTCAGGTGAATTTGTGGGGATTGTAGCTGACAATCCTGATTGTAAAATTGAGCTCAAAACCTTTCATTCCGAGATTATAAACGATCATGATGCGCTTAAAAAAGAACAGGATAACTACAAGGACATTCCAATAATTAGAAAAATTGACAGTACTATGGTACAGCGAAATTATATGCAGATTAAACAGGATGTGCAGGATATTATGCATGCTGAAATAGAGCGTTTAATTAACAATCCTGCGCTGTCTCATTTAATTATAAAAAAAGATTCCTAAATTCCTTAATTAAGAAAAAACACATTAAAAAATAAACGCTTTACATTTTTTCTTTTAGGTTAATTTCTCCAGCATTTCAATTTTTACGGGTATTTAGCTCGTCAGAAAATATTGATTAAGTTTTTTTGTTATAAATTAGAACATATTAATACTGATTTAATGTTACGATCTATACTAATTTTGACTTGTATAAAAATGAGAAGATTATGGAAAGATCGGTTGTACATATCGATATGAATACGTTTTTCGTGTCCTGCGAAAGGCTCACAAATTCGGAATTAAGCGGCATACCGCTTATTATTGGAGGTGGAGACAGAGGGGTTGTAGCATCATGCTCTTACGAGGCACGCCGCTTCGGAGTCCGATCCGCAATGCCGATACAAATGGCGCTTCGTCTCTGCCCTCAGGCTAAAGTAATGAAAGGAGATATGGAATTATACTCCCGACTCTCACATGATATTACAGAGATTATTCAGGAAAAAGCTCCCGTGGTAGAAAAAGCCAGCATAGATGAATTTTATCTGGACATTACCGGTATGGATAAATTCCATGGAAGCTATAAGTGGACAAATGAACTGGCCCAGACCATTACAAAGGAAACAGGACTCCCCCTTACATTTGCCCTTTCAATTAATAAAACCGTTTCCAAAATCGGTACAGGGGAAGGCAAACAAAAGCAGAACCTTCAGATTCCCCCAGAAATGGTTCAGCAATTTTTAAATCCGCTGTCTGTCCAAAAAATACCAATGGTTGGGGATAAAACTTTTCAGCTCTTGTCAAGGATAGGGATCAGAACTATTGAAACTCTTTCTAAAATGCCCTGTGAGGTACTCCAGCAGATGATCGGAAAGAACGGAATTGAATTATGGAAAAAATCCAATGGTATTGATAATAATCCTGTAGAACCTTACACCGAGCGAAAATCCATATCCACAGAGCATACTTTCACTCAGGATACTATTGATATTGATAAACTAAAAAGAGTAATCCTTGGAATGGTGGAAAAACTGGCTTTTCAACTCCGGTCAGAACAGTGGCTGGCTTCAACGGTAACCATCAAAATACGCTACGCTAATTTTGATACAGAAACCAAACAATGTCGCGTTCAGTATACATCTGCCGATCATATTCTCACCAAAACCGTAACGGAACTCTTTGAAAAATTATACCAGCGCCGAATGCGGCTTCGGCTTATTGGTGTTCGGTTCAGCGGACTGGTTCGCGGTACTTACCAGATCGATCTTTTTCAGGATACCGAAGAAATGCTGGCACTCTATCAGGCTATGGACAAAATGAAAAGCCGTTATGGCTTTGATGCGGTAATGAGATGCGCCGGAGCTTCATTCAAGCCCAATACTAAAAATGAAATTTTAAAACGTAAACCCTAGTTATGTACCTAAACTGCCATTCCTTTCATTCCCTGCGATATGGCACCATTCCCCTTGAGGAATTAATCCAGCATGCAGTAAACTGCGGAGTGACTTCCATGGCACTTACAGATATTAATACCGTAACTGGAATTTACGATTTTATAAAAGGCTGTAACATTACAGGTATTAAGCCTGTTATAGGAATGGAGTTCCGCAGTGAAAATCAGCTGCGCTACATCGGGCTGGCAAAAAATGCAGATGGGCTGGCTGAAATGAACCGCTTTTTAACCCACCATAATTTTGACAATACCACTCTGCCGCTCTCTGCTCCGGAGTTTGACCATGTTTTTATCATCTATCCCTTGGAAAATGTGCCCTCCACTTTAAAAGAAAATGAATATATCGGCATTCGTCCTGAACAGCTGCAAAAGCTCATTTTGTCCGAATGGAAAAACAGGCAGGAAAAAATGGTTATCCTCCAGCCTGTAACCTTTAGAAACAAAAAGGAATACGAACTGCACAAGATTCTTCGGGCCATTGACCTTAATGTTATTTTATCTAAACTTGCCCCTTCGGATTTCTGCAGGGATTCAGAAGTAATGGTTGATGTTCAAAGAATTTTATCCTGCTATGGGCAGTATCCCGGAATTATTGCAAACACCGGAAAAATTATTGCGCAGTGCAATTTTGAATTTGACTTTAAGACTCCCAAAAACAAGAAATTTTATACCAATAACCGAAAAGATGATATGACCTTGCTGACTACTCTGGCCAAAAAAGGTCTGGAGTGGCGCTACGGAGAGAATAATGCAGAAGCAAAATCCCGCATGTTCAAAGAACTCAAAGTAATTGATCAGCTAGAGTTCAGCGGTTACTTTTTAATTACGTGGGATATTATACGCTTCAGTAATTCCCAAGGATTTCTTCACATCGGACGTGGCAGCGGTGCCAACAGCATCATTGCCTATTGCTTGGGTATTACAGATATCTGTCCATTGGAACTTGACCTATATTTTGAACGTTTTTTAAACCTCAACCGTAAAAGCCCTCCCGATTTTGACATTGACTGGAGCTGGAAAGAACGTGATACGATTTTAGAGTATATTTTTTCACGTTATGGATATGAACACGTCGCTTTCTGCGGTACCAATGTTGAATTTAAATACAAATCTATATTTCGTGAAGTAGGCAAAGTTTTTGGACTTCCAAAAGAAGAACTCGATGCATTGGCTAAAAATCCAATGGAACTTCACGCCACAAATAAGGTAGTAAGACAGATTCAGCAGTATGGTATGCTTTTAGAGAAGTATCCCAACCAAAGAAATATGCATTCCTGCGGCATACTGATTTCTGAAGAGCCTATCACAAATTATACACCTCTGGAAATGCCTCCTAAAGGTTTTCCAATTGTACTTTTTGATATGCATGTTGCAGAAGACATTGGACTGGAGAAATTTGACATCCTGAGCCAGCGCGGTATCGGTCACATTGATGACAGCGTAAAGCTCATTGAAAAAAACCGGGGTATCAGGCTTAACATCCGTGATACTGCTATTTCAAAAAACGAGACCAGGTGCAATGAGTTCTTAGCATTGGGTAAAACAATAGGCTGCTTTTATATTGAAAGCCCGGCTATGCGCGGACTACTTCGTCGTCTAAACTGTGATAATTACAAAACACTCGTTGCAGCCTCCTCTATCATACGTCCAGGTGTGGCACAGTCCGGCATGATGAAAGAGTATATTTTCCGCCATAACCATCCTGATAAATTCGAATACTTCCACCCGGTTTTCGAGCAGCAGTTGGGCGAAACTTATGGTATTATGGTATATCAGGAGGACGTCATAAAAATTGCGCTTCATTATGGAGGCCTTCCTGCCGCTGATGGAGATATCCTTCGCCGTGCAATGTCAGGAAAAGGACGTTCAAAATCGGCGCTGCAGAAAGTAAAAGATAATTTCTTTGCCTGCTGTGGTGAAAAAGGCCATCCGCTCAGGCTTAGTGAAGAAATATACCGCCAGATAGAATCTTTTGCGGGCTATTCTTTCTGCAAGGCACATTCGGCTTCTTATGCCGTGGAGAGTTATCAGAGTCTCTATTTGAAAGTGTATTATCCCGTTGAATTTATGGTAGCAGTCATAAACAATCAGGGTGGTTTTTACAGAACCGAAGTATACGTTCATGAAGCAAAAATGTCAGGCGCTTCTGTGCATAATCCATGCGTGAATAAAAGCGAGTTCGAAACAACGTTATATGGAACAGACGTGTATTTGGGTTTTATGCACCTGCAGAGTCTGGAATCCAAAACAGCTTTTATGATACAGACCGAGCGTGAAAAAAATGGAAATTACAAATCCCTGGAAGATTTTATCAACCGTATTCCAATTGGCATTGAAGGCATTCAGATCCTGATCTTTATAGGGGCTTTCCGCTTTACTGGAAAGACAAAGAATCAGCTGCTGGTAATCGCAAGATTGATTCTGATCAACTTCAAGCCTGAAAACAGAAATCTTATGCTCATTCAGGAGCCTGTCAAAGAATATGAACTTCCAAAACTGGAACGCTCGGAATTTGAAGATGCATTTGATGAAATTGAATTATTGAGTTTTCCTGTCTCATGCTCTCCCTTTGACCTTCTGAAAACTAAATTCAGAGGTGATGTCTTGGCTAAAGATTTATTAAAATATCACAAAAAAACAGTCCGTATGCTCGCTTATCTGATATCCAGAAAACATGTCCCGACTAAAATGGGAGCCATGTATTTTGGGACTTGGATAGATGCTTATGGCGAGTTCTTTGATACGGCGCATTTTACCGACAGCCTGGCAAAATATCCATTTCAGGGAGGAGGATGTTATCTGCTGTTGGGAAACGTGGAAGTAGATTATCACTTTCCAACGATAACCATCCTTAAGATGGAAAAAATGCCTTTCATCCCCGATCCGCGTTACTCCAATGCAAGTGATAATCAGTATAAAGCACACCAGCAGATTCGTGAAGATGTGAGTATGACCCATCGGGCACCATATCCGCAGGAACATGAAATTAATCTGCCTAGAAACAAAATGATTTTATAAATAATAAAGTCTTTTGAAAATCATAAAGAGAAAATTTTATCTGCAGTATAGTGACATAAAAAAGTCCCATTACATGTGTAATGGGACTTATAAAGTAAGAGGCATATATAATTGAATATTTAAACTTTTTTGTTAAGTATTCTCATGTAGTCGGGTTATATATCTACATAACGAAGAAATAATTACGATAGTATATCTCTTTTTTATTTAGTTTTCCGGGTTTTCCATCCTGCTGATGATCTTGCTGACTTCCGCTTCTGTGTTTTTAAGTTTGGTCTGGCAGAACTCAATAAGCTCTGAAGCCCTTTTCACTTTGGAAGCCAGGGTATCAACCGAGATCGTTTCATTTTCTATTTCTTTCGAAATAGCTGTTAGCTCAGAAAGGGCAGCCTCATAGGTCATTTTCTCTTCCATCGTATTGTATTTTTTCTTTAACGGTGCTTTTTAGTTTAGCGTCTTTCAGGATCACCTCTATCTCCTGCCCAGCCTGAATATTTTCTGCACTGCTGATTATTTTTTCATTGAACTTTACAATTGCATAGCCTTTACGAAGGATATTCTGCGGGGACATCATCTGAATACTTTTAAGGTGATGCTCCAAAGTAACTTTCTCCCGGCGAAGATAATCATTAGTAGTGTTCTTTATGGAATTTTTGATATGCGTCAAATCATTTTTTTTCTGCTGCAGCAGCATTTTTGGGCTCTGAACTACCTTATGGGCAGTCAGGATTAGCTTCTTTTGATGTCCATACAAAACCAATCTTGAACTACTGATAATCTGCTGGTTGGTTTTTGCCAGTTCTTCGCGATGTATCTGTAAAAGTTCCCTCGCATTATGGGAAACAGCGTTTTTAAGCTCGCTGAGTTCTTTGTAATGAACATGAAAAAGCTGCTGGGATTTTATGACAATATTTTGCTGCAGTGATAGGATTTCCTGCTCAAAACTGCGGTTATGGGCAATAATAAACTCAGCTGCCTTGGTTGGTGTTTTGGTGTGGGTATGGGCCATCAGATCCGTTATACTGACATTTTTCTGGTGTCCAATCCCTGTTATAATTGGAATTGGGAATTTAGCCACAGCCCTTCCGATATTATAATTATCAAAGATTAAAAAATCGGACTGCGAACCGCCGCCCCTGTTAACGACAACAGCGTCGTATGGGATTCCGGTATTGTAAATCTCGATAAGTTTATTCATAAAAAGTTTTGCATTATTATCTCCCTGCACAACAGTATAATAATCATCGATCTGAAAAACGTAGCCAAAATCATTATGCTGCATCGTATGGCGGAAATCTTCATTTCCTGCCGAGCTGCTCGACGATATGACAGCCACCTTTTGAATTACAGCTGGAAGTTTGAGCCTCCTGTTAAATGTGGAATAACCATCTCCCTCTTTTTGGATAAAATCATTTTCCTTCACCAGACGCTCAAGGGTGGCATTTCGCTGCTGCTCAAGTATTCCCAGCATAAAATTGCTGTCGATATCCAGAACGCTCACAGACAATCCGTATAAGGGATGATAATCCACACTCACCTGCACCAGTACATGTAGGTTGTTGGTAAAGGCCTGTCCTGTATTTTTTTCAAATTCTTCAATTCGCTGTGCTCCCCCACCCCATGATTTACCGAGCATCTTGGCAGTTACCGCATTGCCGTTTTGGGCTTTCTCCACCAGTTCGAAATAATGGCTTTTTTTATCTGCCTTATACGAATGATTGGTGATATCGGCCAGTACCCAGAAACGCTGCGAGGCAAAACGAGCACTGATCGTATCATGAATCATGTCATTAAGCGCTGAGAGTCTGATATAGGGATGCGGTTCCATTGATTGGGATTTCTTGTGTTTAGCTAAGGTACTACTATTAGCCGAAAATCTCAAAAAGGCTCAAAAAGTATAATCTGATTTTCATTCAAAACGGGTTAAAAGGGCAGCTAAAGTAGTGCCCGCCGTCACCTGCATGCGCATAACGGCTCTCGCCGCCCTTCGGGACTTATAGCACTCCGGCTTCCTTATCCGGACACTTTACTTGTGCTTTCTTTTTTCCCGTTTTTTCTTTTGAAAAAATTCATTTGGAAACATTGGGAAAGAAAACGAAAAAAAAGTATCCACTAAAAAATCAAGTACCATGGAAATCACAGGAAGAATTGTAAAAGATGCCTCAGTTTTTAAACTAAAAGAAAACCGTGAGGTGGTAAACTTTACCATAGCAGTCAATGACAGCTATAAACCTAAAGACAGCACAGAGCTTAAAAAAATTGTCACCTATATCGACTGTTCCTATTGGCTGTCTTCCAAAACAGCACAGTGGCTCAAAAAAGGCGCACTGGTGGAACTTTTCGGTCGCATTGGTCTGAATGTCTATATCGGGAACGATTCTGAGGCGCACGGCTCTCTGACCTTTCACACAAGCCACATTAAAATCCTTGCATTTGCTAAAAGTGAGCAGGAAACATCGCAGATAAGTGTAGGCACTAAAGCTAAAGCCAATGCCGAAAAAGAACCTGACGACCTGCCTTTCTAAGATCCCGATAAACAATGTATAAGCCTAAAGAAATAAGTTATGAAAGCCTTAGAAAAATCAATATACAAAGAGTACGAAGTATGCCAAGCATTCAATAAAATAATCCTTTCCGATTTAGGATCGTATGACGGAACTAAAAAAGAACAGCTCAAATCCTTTTTAGAGGATTTGCAGAATGGCGGATGCATGAGCGGTATGATATCCGAATTTATATACCATGCGGACTGCAAAAAATTCTACATCGAACATCTTGATGATTTGGAAAACATCAGGGAAGACCTCGAAGATTCTCTTGGCGAACCTGTTAAAAACCGCCACCGCCTGCCTCACTACACTTTTATGTGCTGGCTCTGCTTTGAAGAATACTGCTTTGAAATCTATAGAAGCCATTTTGTATAACATTTTTCAATCTTAAAATCTTCCCTTATGAAAGCTACAGAACAATTTAAATCCGTAATGGAAAAATATCTGAATGATACTGCGCAAAGCGATACTGTCTTTGCGCAGAATTTCAGTAAAAGCTCCAAGAACCTTGAAAGCTGTTTTAATTACATTTTTGGCGAGGTTAAAAAAACAGGATTATGCGCCTTTGACAATCAGGAAATTTTTGATATGGCTGTCAAATATTACACAGATGACAGTATCGGAATCCCCGCTCCTGTAATATGTAAAGCGGTAGTAAGTCAGCCTACAACCGCTGATTTATTTACCTCTGCTCCTATCGTTTCTGAAACTCATGCTCAGAAAACTGAAATGGCGGTAAAAACTTCTAAACCTTCTGCACAGCAAACCTTAACACTTTTTGACCTATGATACCGAAAACCATTATAGAAAAAGAGATTACTAAACTTAGCACTACCCTGAAACCCATATCAGCTGAGATGCACGCTTGGGCGGAAAAAAGTATTTTCCTTAAATGGGGCGTGCTGTCTCGTGGAAAATTTCATTGCCTTGAATGCACACATTCTTGGAAACCTGAATCACAGAGTAAATCCTGCGAGAAATATATAAAATGTACTGCCTGTCAGGGAAGGCTCAAAATGCAGGGATGCAATCAGGTGCATTTCAAGGAAATTGAATACTCTGCCGTTTTGGATACTTGTGCAGGGTTTCAGGTAGTACGTATTATCTGTTCGCATAAGAATATGAAAAAGAATACTATTCCAACTTACTCGCACAATGAAGTAATGCAGCATTGGATAAATGCTAAAGGCGAAGTACGTACCATGTCAATTAGTACTAATGTTTTTTCAAATGTCTATGATGCATGGCAGTATTATTCTGTTCTTGAAATCCGACCTAAGGATTTTCAGAACTCCCCGAAATACCGTATTAATCCTTATAAGGTTTATCCAAATATGAAAGTGCTTCCTGTCTTAAAAAGAAACGGGTTTAAAACTTCCGTTTACGATATCGCTCCCCAGATACTTTTTACCTCTCTTTTAAAAGACTCTATGGCGGAAACACTTTTGAAATCTTCACAGACTTCCCTACTTTCTTACTATCTTATGTCTCATGAACAGCATATCAGGGAAAATTGGCTGGCAGTTAAAACATGCTTGAAATACAGCTATAAAATTGAAGATTTTAAAATATGGGAAGATTACATAGCCCTGCTAAGATGGTTTAAGAAAGACCTGAACTGTGTCTCTTTCGTATGCCCTGAAAATTTAAATGAAGCGCATGACAAACTAGTTGTCAAAAAAAGGGAATTGCAGAGAAAAAAATATCTTTTAAAAATGCGTGCTGAAATAGAGCAGGCACAGGTTTTGTACAAACAGGAAAAAAAACAGTTTTTCGGGCTTTGTTTTAAAGAAGAAGATATTACTATTACATTACTTGAAAATGTGACTGAATTTATGGAAGAGGGAGATACTTTAAAACACTGTGTTTTTACCAATGAATATTTCAAAAAGAAAGATTCCCTGCTCTTCTCTGCACGAATAGATAATAGCCCCATCGAAACCATCGAGGTGTCGCTTTCTAAAATGGAAATAGCGCAGTGCCGTGGTATGAAAAATAGTAATTCAAAACATCATAAAGTCATTCTTAATTTGATGAAAAGAAATCTCTATCAAATTCGCTCCCGAATGAAAAAGGAAAAATTGGAAAAATCATAAAAGCGGAAAAACCGAAATTTATTCGGTTTTTCCGCTTTCCATTTTTTTAGACACTTTTATCTTCCCAGCAATTTTAAATATAACTTCCCTCTAAGATTTCAGAAGGCTTTTTTTATTAAATAATCTGGCTTCCATTTCGTGAGTTATAAAATTTTTGCCACCTGCCTATGTTGTAATCATTTCCTTTTTTTGTTTGAATTTTATAATAAGCATTGATACTAGTATGAAGATCATAAATCAGAAAAGGGACATTATATAAAATAGCAGTCAGCAAATTATTAAAATCATCATCCGAAATTTTAAAATTGTTACATAAGTGTACCATGTATTCCTTTATCAGAATAAAACGTTTATGCTCAGGATATTGCTCCAGTTTGTCTAAATACTGTTGAATTTCGGATAATTCCATTCTGGAAATGCCAAGTTCATTACCTCTGTCTTGAAGATAATCCCCAAGATGTAGTTTTAAAAGTGCTCCAGCATCGGATATTTTCAATTCTAATTGGCCTCCCTCTAATTTGGGAACATTCAGTTCACTGTTGTTTAGGGTAACTTCAAAAGGTGCAAATGCAAGCAGTCCCCAATTTAATAAGTCGGAATCCGATTCTACAGTATAAAGCGACCTGTCATCTTTAAGGAACAAATCCAATTCACTGACAAGACATTTATCAAGGACCAGACTGCATTTTAAAAAATCATTGTATTTTAATTTTCTTTCATTTACCGCTTTAAATAAATACCCAAGTATTCCAGCTTTATCATAATCATCACATTTATCAATTAAATAAAGTAACTTTTCACCTACCTTAATTCGATATTCTTTTGATGAATCGATTTCTTCAATAATCTTAAGTCGTTCTTCGGGTGTGGCAGTTTCAGAATAAATTAAAAATTTAATAATTTTTTTTAAAAATAACTGCTCTTTTACATTTATTCCGGTTTTTAGAAGTCCAATCAGTGAATTCAAAAAAGGAATATCTTTTACCATCCCTTCTTGCAAAAAACTGTCTATAACTGCTTCAATATTTTCTTTTGCTACATCATGAAAATTATTATCCTTGATTGCGCTTACAAAACTGTCGGCTAATTTTTTCATTAGTTTTTCTACAGATTTTGTTCCTTATTTACAAAATAGCTCGTGTTTACTACAATACGGATACTTGGGTCGTACAACACGTAATCTTCAAATTCAACTAAACTCATTTGCTCCAGTTTTGATGATTTTAATCCATTTGGAACAACTTGGGACTCACTTAAATTGATTCCTACAATTTTTTTATGCATCTTCAAGTAAGATACTGTCGTACCTGAAATGGAATCAAATTCAATAAAATCAGGATGTAAAGTAGTCTTGATCTGCGAATCAATTGAAACATATAGGTCTCCTTTTGTCATAATATTTAGATTTAGTTATTAAAGTAAAGCCGTTTAAAAGTAGTAAAAAATAAAAAAGACAGCACTTCTGCTGTCTTTTTCTATATGTGGAAAACTATTAATGGCAAGTTAGAGGGTCAGTCACGTTTTCTGAGTTTTTATACTGACTCGCCGCAGTTTTATAGTTTATTGTTTCCATGTTATTTATTTTTTTAGTTAAGTTATTATTTTCCGTAAAGTATTCTACCTTACTCTCTGCTGTTGAACTCTTTCTATCTAAATAAATTTTATTCCCGTATGAAACGGTTAATAGTAAATACGCTATAAAAGCAATTAAATTGCTGTAAAAGTGTGAATGACCTTCCTTATCAACTTCCAGGACTAGTTTAGGGTCTCTGTTTGTAGCAAAGGTACTACCTTATTGCCAATAAAGCAATGTTTAAACCGCTTTTCTGTTTCATAAAAGTAAGATCTTTGGTAAAAAACTCTGCTTTGAGGCCAAAAAATGCGCACTAATCATCCATGCCATTTCCTCATGCTTACACCGTTACCACTACGGGGGTGTCCACAGTTATCTGATTGGCAATTTCTGTATATATATCTGCTGTATTCTCAGGAGTCTCAATTGACACTATCAAAGAATAACGTAGTGAGGAATCATATTTTTCATGCTTTTTTAATTCTTTCCACCAGCCTGATGCAAGAGGAAAAACCGCTAATTTATTACAAGCAGCGATCTCAGCTGCAGATCCTCTCCAATAATTACTATGTATTGACCCTTTAAAAACAGTATCAGCTCCAAGTGCCCATCTATGTGTACCTGTAGTTTTATCATAATCCCCAGAATCTAATTTTTCTACTCCTAAAAAATCTTTTAAATCGTCCTGTTCTATTTTATTGGTTCTCAATTTGAAGTTACCAAAATCTTCTCCCGGGTTTATTAAAGAAAATTTCAAAGCAGTTGACTGATAAGCATATTTGGTTGTATATCCTCTATCCCCTGGATTAGGCTCAATAAAATAGGATAAAGTAACCCTTAAAGTAACATCTGCAGTTCCCAAATCTTCCAGAATCTCCTTTGGCCATGGAAATTCATAGTAATGAATCTGATTTGTTTTTACAGTTCCGTCTAATTTATAAGGCTGGATAGTCTGCTCCGAGATAAAAGTCAGATAATTTGATTTACATTCAATAGCTTTCGTAAGATTAGGAACACCGTAACCAACAATTTTAAGAAGTTTTAAAACATCGCCGACCCTATTGACATCAATATTAAACTGAACAATCATTTCCTGTGTCCAGGATGAAGAATGAATCATCAAAGCTCTTAAAGTTTCTTGCCAGGCCTCAGGATATGCATCTCTAATCTTAGCCAAAAAATTAGCAGCAAAAGCGGTTGCTGAACTTGTCGCGTTCATGGTTGTAAAATAATTTCTGTATGAGTTGTGTGCGACCGTCAAAACCTCTAAATTATCATGCCCTTCAACATCCCCATTTTGAAGACGAATTAAATTTCCTCCTTCAAAAACTACTTCTGGTTTGATCGGCCAATTTGAATCCCATGACGACGATGTTGTACTGTGAGGTGACAATTGAAATTTTTGAGCTACTGTATTTACATTCTCCAGTACCTTTTCTGTATAAGCGCCAATACTTATTGCATTCCAAGACTGCGCAGGACTCTCCACCGAAAGGTCTAAATTACTGGTTGGATAATTCTTCCAGTTATATTCCTCCCTGACATTGCCGGCACTGACAACAAATAGTTTTTTATCATCCGGGTCATCTCCAAATATGATACTGTCTAAAACTGAGGAATAGGTCGAAGGTTTTCCAAAATCTACCTGAAAACCAGTTGTAACGGCCATGCAAAATATTCTCCTATGTTCAGGGTTATTTAAAATAATCCTACTAACGGCATCGAGAGTTATTGATGGTAATTTATTATTTTCATTTGGATAAGCGGGATGCAAAATTTTTATGGATTCTAATTGATGATGAATAGATATTGGGAGCCTATTCTCGAGGATTGAATTTAAATTTCCGTAAACAGCCACTCCTGCCATATTTGTCCCGTGCCCCAAACTGTCATTAATACCCCAGTTGGGATCAGCAGTAAGTCGATCTACATCTTCTAAAACCGGTTCAATAAGTCTGGGGCCATTATTTACCCCTGTATCGAGTATAGTAACAAAATTATTGGTTTTCGTGAAATTTACCAGTCCTAAAGCGTCCTCTATCCACCCATTGTTTTCAGTATTGCTTCCTGCAATCCAAAAACTGTTTAGTTCTTCGGTTTTACGAATTTCAGCTATAAGACCAACAGAGGCTATAAGCTCATTGAGCTGGGCGTAATTTGCCTTTACAACCATGATTGAGCGTTGTGGGAAACTTAAAATCCCATCGAGTATCTCAATGCCAAAAAAAGCACAGATTTCCTTTAATTTCCGAATTACATAATCTAAATCGACATTTTCAGAAACAAGCCATAACTCACACCACAATGCTGTGTGTTTTGGAATGCTCTCCATTGAGCTGCTCCACAGATTCTCCACAGAAGTTCTGCTTATCAATTCTATTTTCTCAACCAGAGCTTGATTTGCAGGTTTTCCATTAGTATCGTGGCTTATATAATTTTCAACCTTTTGTACCAGCTTTTCTTTCTGGTCCTCTGGAATATAAAGAGTTGCCGTTTGCTGTTTTGTTTCTTTATCAACGCTTAAATTTAACAAGACTGCCCCGCTGGAATCTAAGGCATCAATCTTCAGACTATCCTTTTCAGCACTCTTAAAAGTTACATATTCGCCATCTTTTACAGGCAGGCCTTTCTCGTTTCTTAAGCTTACATCTTCAGCATGTAAATGCCATATTTCACTTAAAGACCGAAGCAGCGCCTCACCATGGGTAGCTCTTTCCCTTGGAGGCAAAGCTTTATCGCCTCCCCTGCTGCCAGGCGGCGTTGTGTAGTTTTCTGAGGAATGTACATTTTTTACAAATAGATGGGGTTTTGAATTTTCACTCATAAATTATTAAAAATTATAACTGATTTTTCTATCCTTCATCATTTGAACTAATAATTTTTGTGTTACTAAATTTTTATCGGTAAGTATAATTTCTTTCAGTGCGTCATTACAGGCATTTGTAATCTCTGCATGAGATAATCCGTTTGCCGCGTCAACAGAAGATTTGAGAGCAAAGTCACCAAGGAATTTATTAAGCTTAAGTTTAATTAATTCCTCAATTTCAGCCTTAGTTGGTAAAGTGTAAGTTATGATATCATCAAAACGCCTAAAGAGCGCAGAATCAAGTATTTTTATATTATTAGTAGCGCCAAAAATGATGCTTTCCGATGAGTCTTGTTCAATAAACTGCAGAAATGAATTTAATACTCGACGCATTTCTCCCACCTCATTATCTCTTCCTCTCTCTGCCCCAATTGCATCAAATTCATCAAATAAGTAAACCCCTCTGTTGGATATCATCATATCAAAAATCTGCCTCAGTTTTGAAGCAGTCTCACCCATATATTTTGTCATTAACTTATCCATCATAACAACGTATAAGGGTAATTTTAATTCAGCCGATATAGCAGAGGCCGTAGCCGTTTTTCCAGTACCTGGAAGTCCGGACAATAAAACTTTTCTTCGATTGTGAAGACCATGTTTTAAAATTTTATCACGCTGTTTATATTCTCGTATTATCCGGTTTAATTTATTTGAAATATCAGTAGAAAGAATGAGTTCGTTTAACCTATTTTCAGGGTAATAAACAAGAACTAAATCACTTAAATCAGGATTTATCCTGATTACTTTAAAACCATCAGTTTTTGATCTGTCAACTAACTCTTTTATCTCTTTTGCAATAGACATGTGACCTTGCCTAGCTTCATGCGCAGCTACCTGAAGTGCAATAGAAGTGAACCTCTCATTATCATTTTTATAATGAGACTGCAATAATGATTTTAATTGTTCCGCTGTTGCCATATCGCAAAAGTAATGAAAAAAGGTTGTAAATATATCTTAATTAATTTTGTAAGTTTATTTCTAAATTATTTATTTACTTTGAGTTATGTTAAAGTATAGAAAATAACTTAACAATCATACTAATAATTTTATCTGCTATGAAAAAAATTGATCCACAGAATAAAACTTGTATATATCTCGATCAATTTGTTGTCAGCAATCTCATTGACCAAACTAATGATACATGGAAAGAAATTAGAAACATGCTTGAATTTAATTTTTCTATAAATCTCCTTTACTGCCCTTTATCACATCAGCATATACTTGAAACTGCAAAAAAAGAAATTAATAATGCTGTTATTCATGATGAGTATTTTAGAAAACTGTCAGACAACTATATATTTAAAAATGAAATATTTTTAACTTCACAATTAATATCTTCCTTAATAAGAGGGAACAGACATACCATTAATACTTATCTTGAAACCGGTCCTTTCAAAAACTTAAATGAGTGCTATTCACAGATTAATGATGTTAATAAAGTTTTTAATGAAAGTATTAATTATCACATTCTATCTCAAAATGCAATTAGAAAAATTACTGACGGGAAAGCTGAAAAGAAAATCGAAAATAAATTTATAGAAGTAATAAAAAATCTTGAAATTGAAAATTTTATCGAAAGACTGGATTTTTGCATTACGGAAAAACAGATTTATATAAGACCCGATAATTATGGAATTCATGAATTTCCGAATTGGATTGATCAGTTATTATTTCAATTGGCTCATCGGCATTCTTTTAAGGAAATTCATTTCAAACAGTTTTTAAATGAACTTAAAATAAATGGCTTTAACAGAATACCAACATTGAATATACGATTTTCATTAGGAGCATATCTGACTGTTAAACATAAACAGGAAAATGTAAGTGATCATATAGACATCATGAGAATAACCAATGGCTTATTCTCATCTGATATTTTTTTTACTGATAAAAAGCGGAAATTTGAAATTATAGATTTAGGATTAGATAAGTTATATAATACAAAGATTTATTGTGGCGTAGAAAAAGATCTTTTAGATTTTAATTGTTATCTGCAAGATCTTAAATAATTTTTACTATTCCGCTATTTTTATTGACCCAATATGTATTTATAAAAAAACAACCTTAAATATTTTAAAGCATATGGCATTTATAAAACAATTACCTATCAATTCTTTAATAGATAATCCAATAGAATATAATTGGACTTTTGATGTTGAAAAACTGGACCTTGCTTTTCAATTATCTTACGACCCTCTGGCAGATACACTGGAAACGGATGCCCGACGACGTTTTATAGAAGCAGATAGATTATATTTTTTAAAGTCAAATAAACATATTGACATAAATGAAGGTTCAACAGCAGAGGGTAATGCCCGACGAAGCTGCAGCAGACAAATGCAGCTCTGGATGGGCTGGAGTGTTATGAAACTGCCGGGTTATGCCAAAGCAAACCTGCCGGGCTGTTCTCATCATAATTATGGTGTTGCAGCTGACTTACGTTATGTTACAGATGAAATGAAGGAGATACTTCTTTCACAAGGCTGGTCAGATATATATCACGGTGAGGAATGGCACTTTACATGTATTGAAAGCAATGCTTTTAAAAAAATAGAAGCAAAAATTAATGAACTTCGCAACGGCATATCTCAGCAATGGGCTCAGGACATGACTGTAGCTTATGAGCTCAATAAGAAAAAAAACAGTTTTTATACAGAATTGAAAGTCCGTCAAAAAAAATTTGAGGGTGAAGCTTTGGAATTTAACAGACAGGTAAAAATCTATAATGATGCAAAATTACAGTTTCAAACAGAGACACTGCCACAAGCACAGAGACGTGATGAAATATTAATTAGACTCTCACAACACGACCAAAGAATTGCACAATTAGAAAAACTTTATGTAGAGTTTCGCAATGTCGCTGATGAGATTATTGAAAGGCTTAGTGATCAAATTGATGAGATAAGAAGACTTATGGCACTACCAGTTGAGCAGATTCATCAGGTAATAAGTTCGAAAGTTCCTGCAGACTTAAGAGCCCGCTATGACAGTATAAGTGCTTTATATTTTGCAACAGCACAGCAAATTAAAAATGAAACTGATTATATCACTTCACTAATTAATTCTCTGAACAGTCAAACAGGAGGTTTCGAAAATAAGGCAGTTGTTCTTTTACAGCAGTACGAATTTTTGAAAAACTTAAGAACTACATTAGATAATGAGAAGCAATCCGTAGAACGTGGATTTGTTGATGTACAATTGATGAGCAATGAATCATTTTTAAGAATGAATAGAGCAGCACAGCTATTTGAAAAAATCGAAGCAGAAGTTAAGACAGTTTCAATATAGGAAAAACTCTAATTTTTCTTAGAATCAAGGTATTAAATCTGATACTAAATTGAGAAAATAAGAAAAGATTTTATAGCATATAAAAAATAAATCCTATAAGCAGTCTACGTTATAATTAGGTCAAACCACAAAATGTTTTTCATAATCAGCTTAAGAAACAGTATAGTACAAGTAAAAAAATTATTTTGAAATTATATGAAAACGGCAATTCCAATCAGCAAAAAACTTTTTGACATCTATCTTCTTTTTACTAGAGAACCTTTTGTACAATACTTTACAAAAGAATTAGAATTCTACACTAACGGAAATGGTGGTTTATTAGGTTTGATTAGTTTAGACATTACCGATAACGATTATTATGCTTGTATTTTATCAAGAGACAAATCTAAACAATATAGAGCTGAACTGGTTACTGCCAGTATCGAAACTATAGAAGAAGCTAGAAATTGGATTGATGAAAAAATGAGTAGTAACTCCATAGTTTTTCACGATAATAAACATGAATATTTTGATGTTTTCAAAGACTTAAACAATGATCATAAGCAGCATCCAAATTACAAATTATTAAACTCAAGTATTGCTTTTTCTTCTGCGAAAGAAACGATAAAAGAAATCTCATATCATTATAAAGATATTGACGGGAATTTTATAGATCAATTTCAGTCAGTAAATGGCTTTGATTCCAGAGTTTGGGAACTATTTTTATTCTGCTTTTTTAGAGAGCAATTTTTTTCTTTTAAGAGGAATTATGATGCTCCCGACTATATGATTGAAAAATTCAATCAAGAGATTGCTGTAGAAGCTGTAATTGTAAGTAGAAAAACCGACATGGGAGACAGTTTAAAAAGTCCAGAGGAAATTGAAAAAAAATTGAACAATGAAGTTCCATTGCTTTTTGGTAATGCATTATTTGATAAAATGAAAAAGAAATATTGGGAAAAGGAACATGTTATGGGAAAACCATTTTTAGTAGCAATAGCAGATTTCCACGATACTATGTCAATGTCATGGACATTTAGTGCTTTATCTGATTACTTATATGGTTATAAATACGATTACTCATTTGACAAAAAAGGAAAGCTTATTGTAAAACCCGTCAAGATTGGAAGCTTTATAAAACAAAACGGAACTGAAATTCCAAGTGGTTTTTTCTTTTTTCCTGAGTCTGAAAATATTAGTGCTGTAATTTTTTCTTCTTGTGGAACACTTTCAAAATTTAATAGAATGGGAAAACAAGCAAAACTTGGCAACACAATTCCCACTTTGATGAGGACGGTAAATTTTTACAATCACACTCCAAATGCAGATAAAGCAAGTATTGCAACTTATATAGTTGATGAAACTAGCGAAGAAACTTGGTCGGAAGGAGCTATTGTGTTTCATAATCCGAATGCCAACATTCCTTTAAATCCAGAACTATTTGATGATAAAGTTGCACAGTGCTTCTTTGATAATAATTTAATAAAAAGTTTAATGCCTAAATATTTCCCTTACGGCTCTATAACGATAAATCTAATACCAAAGGATGAAAAAAATAAAGGACAAAAATAAAATACTAATATAAGCATTTAAAAAATGATATCAACCAGTCATGTTTTTTAGATAGCTTTGATAAAAACACTAGCAAAAAAGTCAAGAATGATTGAAAAATTTCTCTCGACGAGTTATAGGCAATTAAAAAGTAACATCTGCAAATTATGGAGAATTTTCGACTAGATAAGCAACACTTAAGTTTAAAAGCACTTTACAATGAAATAGAAATCTCTCACAACAACAAACTTATTCATAAAGTTAGAGGAATATCGATAATTCCAATTCATGTGACTATTGAACCTCTTAAAATCAAAGATAATTTAGTTTGCAAATCACTCGATGTTGAAAGAGAATTGTTTACTGGAATTTATTATACAAATATTATTGACTACACACTTGGAGAAATAACTTTTGCAGCAAATTTTCTAACTGATGATTGGGTCGCAGACATCTGGAATTTATTAGTTGAGGAAAAAGAAAATTTTTTATCAATTACTCTTACCGACGAAACTATCAAAGAACATTTATTAAAAGAAAATTCAGAATTATTTCAAGCAATAGATGAAGTTGATTTTTTCTGCGAAAGGTATAATTTGAAAATTGAAAATTTTGTAGTAGCCGCCAAATTTGAACAAATTGAAGTAGATTTAGAAGGAATCTCAGCGAGATTATCTTCCGAGATTATTTTCTTTCGAAAAAAAATATTTACTGAATTATTAATTCAAAGACTGGATGCTAAAATATTTGAATATGAAGAAGTGAAAAAAAATTTACTTCCTAAGTCAAAAAAAGAAATCTTTCAAAAATGGAGGACAAAACAATTGCGAGAAATCGAACTTGTGCAAAAATATATTAGGTCACCATTTACTTTCGATGATTTGGAACAATTCACCAACTTTCGATCTGTAAATGAATTTGCCATTAGCAATTACAATCAGCAAGACTTAGTTTCGGAAACATTTTATTGGATTGGGCATTTCCCAAAAGCCAAGACACGGTTTGAAATTGCAATAAAGCATTATCAAAATAAAGAAAATTACAGAGATAGTATTGATAACCTAAGACTCGCTTTAGAATTGTTATTGAAAGATCTTTTCAAAAATTCTAAAAGTTTAGATAATCAAATTCCAGAAATTGGAAAATATCAAAAGGATCTTGGTATCAGTAAAGAAATTAGAAATACTTTTCAAAAAACATTGGAGTACTATAATGATTATCAAAATGAACATGTCAAACACGATGACAGTGTTGCAAATGAACATGAGGTAGAATTTATGTTTGGTTTAACGATGCTTCTAATTAGAATGCTTGTTAAGCCAAATCCCATGTTCAATATACAATAACTGCATATAACTGCCACAAATCGTAAGTGCATTTTTAAGTAAAATAAGCTTTTAATTTACTAATTTTGTTTTAGTTAGCAGAAAACACACTGCTCATTTTTCTGCACCGCGCAGTCAAAGGTCTAATGTCAGCAACAAGTTTAACTGACTGTATGTGTATAAATAATAATCCATAAATTCATATGTTAACATATAATGAACTCATAGAACTAAGAGACAAGCTAAAGAGTGGTGAAATAGGACTGGAACTCGCAAAAGCGCTGTATTGGCAAGATTCAAAAGAAGGACAACGATCTTGGTACACAAAAGACTGGAAAGAAAGAAGGTCTAAATTTATTAAAGACGAATGTGAAATTTGCAATAGCAAAGAAACATTAACGATACAACATCATTCTCACCCAAGAAAATACGCCGAATATCTAAGAGAACTAACAAGGGAATATGCTAAAGACTATATAGATACTAATCCTATAATTGATAAATCAGCATTAAGTAATCACATACTAAAAAATTACGATTATGTGCCCGTCCCTCTGTGCCCAAGTTGTAAGAATAAAAATCCCAGCGAAAGGGTGAGAAAAGCGCCAAAATATCGTTGTGCAGATTGTAAGCACGAATTTGATAAAGCAATTTATAGATCGTCAAATGAACTCATTTCTATTTTTTATGAAAATGAAGAAGCATATGAAGTTCGAGACAAGTGTTTTGTGTCTAAGGATAAATGGAGAAATATGCATAATCTATCACATGTTAGGTATTGGCTTCAAAGAGAAAGGGCAAAGAATAAAGATGCTGGCACAATTGATAAAGAGGCATTTTTGCTTCATGTAAATGACTGTATTAAATATCTTTCTTTTGAAGATGCAATAACTGCTTGTAAAAAATGTGCATATAATTATGATATAAAAAAAATGGACTTATGCCCTAAATGTAAACAACATTACAAAGGACTTCAGTATCCAACCTGTATTGAATGTTTACCAGAGGAAAAACGAAAAGCAGCATTAGAAAGTATTGAATTTGGAAAACAATGGACGGAAATGCATAGAAGACTTGGAATCGACTAAAACCCTCTGAAAACCTGCTACTATACAAGAATATCAATAATTAAAAACAATTTAAATGGGCACACTTATACTTTCGTATCCACCGCCAAGAAACTGGCAAGATTTTGAGCAATTGAGCAAAGATGTTGCTAAATTTAAACTCTCAGGAGAGTTTGAAAATTATGGTAGACAAGGTCAAAGTCAAGATGGAGTAGATGTTTACGGTTGGGATAAAGATGATATTAATACAGGTTTACAATGTAAACACAAAGGTCATACGCAAAGTATTGCAAAAAAAATCGTAACGACCATAACTAAAAAAACAATAGATGATGAAATTATACTTGCCGATAAATTTAAACCAAACCTTAAACGGTATATAATTGCCACAACAACTTTTAGAGATGTAGAAATACAAAATCACTTACATAATATAAACGATAGCAGAAAAGGAAAAGAGTTACCAAAAATAGAAATCTGGTTCTGGGAAATGTTTGAAGAAGAAATAAACAAACATACAGAATTAGCATATTTCTATTATGAAGAAATACTTAAAACTTTTGAGCAGTATGATAAAGATATCCATATTCTTGCTTTGCTAAAACATTCATTAAGTAGACCCGCTTTTAATACAACCTTTCACTCAGAAAATAATTGTGATGATTTTCTCAAAGCTATTTCTGATACGCAAAGAGCATTTAGCACTGGAAAATTGTATGATCGTGACGACAACTTACTAGCCTCATCTTATCCTGCTAAAACATTAAGCAAACAAGAAGATCGTGATAAAATTAATATATTAGAAAGTTTGCTTCAGAAAATTAGAAATTTCACAACAGATAATTTAAAAAATGGTAAGATTGAACAGCGCAAAAATTTCCTTTATTTCCCTAATGATTGGGAAAACAAAATTAGCAAAACTTTAAACGAGGATAGAAGTCAAATTATTGACATAATAAATACAATTCTAAAAACACATAAAATTGAAGAAATTCATTCTCATTTGCAGTAATATTACTATTTAATGAAGAATACAAGACGTTTATTATACGCTGTATCATTAAAAATTTTGAATAGAAATTTTTGTTAACAAGAATGAACCTGTTTTTTTAGCCCCAAATAATAATGTTGGCAATGCTACCTCCTTCAATAAAATAATAGCTGCAGTTGAAAAAAAGAGTAAAATTAAAAGGAGAATAATAGTTTTTATTCCCGGATTAACACATTCGAATTTTAAACCAAAAAAGTCGAATTTAAATGATTCGTTTGACTTAGATTTTTCCATTTGTAAATAGATTTTAATTTATTAGCCAAATTTCGTCAGTTTTAATAATTCTAAAAGGAACAAGGATTTACTAATTTCACACCCTTTTGTACCTACTCTAAATCAACAACTTAAAAGATAATTCATTTTTTTTCAAGATACAAGGAATGCCATTTTACAACCATCTTTACAGCATAATCTTCTGGCACTTGCTCAACATAAAAGAAACGGGAAAAACTTAAAAAATTAGCTATAATTTTGTAAAATCTGAATTCTGGATCGTATTCTGTTTCAGGTATTTTAGTTTCCGTTTTCAAATAATTATAAAATCCACCGACAAAACTTACTACAAATCTATCACTTGGTTCTGAAAATGAATTTTCACTTTTAATCTGTATCGCACCATTTTTTTCTTTTTTAAAGTGAATTTTATAGAGTTCCGTATCAAATTCTACTCTGTTATTATTCTGATAGCTTTCTAAAGCATCGTAAATTAATTGCAATGGCAACGTGGAATGTATAGATGGTTCCCCATCGATCCCCTCCATTTTAAATGATATTCTTTCAATCTTTTGCCCATTTTTAATCCCAAGCAGTAAACTCTTATAGGCTTCAAATTCCGGAAAATCAGATGGACTTCGTTTTCCTACTCCGGTAATCTGATGACCAATATAAAAATTAACCTGCTCCAGACATTGATAAATGTGTGCAAGATCCGGTCCTACAGATTCAATATCAAAACGTTTACCGAAATATAGGGCAGCGCTTATCGCATCAGCTCGTTTGATATCTTCACCCAAACTCAAAAATTCAATTGAAAAATATTTTTCCAATCGGGTGAAATCTGCTTTAATCTCCTGATAGGGTGAAATCCTACGTAATGTCGACCTTTTAACCCAGTTTCGAACAACTTTGGCTTTCTCAGTATCAGAATCTCCCCCCTTAAATACTTTAATTAGTGAAAACTCCATCAATTTTGCGATACAAGTCATTAGATTATTTGGAGTAGGTACCTTTTTATCAATCTTAAAAAGGCCAGTTTCTGTAAAAAGATTATAGAAAGAAATTGCCAGCCTGAATCTGTAATTCAATTTATCTTTATTTTCCTCAAATCTCAACGGATATCTTTCAAGATCTTTTCTCCAATCCTTATAGAGTAAATTATCATAGTGTTCCTTAAAATGTTCTATAAATTCTCCGGCAAGCCATTCATGTTCAATCTTGATAATTGCATCTGAAAATAAAAAATTTATTCCTTCCAACCTAGAAACTCTCATATCTGGATCCAATAAATTTAATGGATCTGCTTTTGTAATAATTTCAATTGCTTTATCGCTTTCTTTTTTTGCTGTATTAATTAGCTTTCTACTCGACTCCAATTCCCAAAATGCAATATCATCAGTATAATTTTGTTGAGCTATTGCAATAACCTCAAAAATAAGGTCCCGCATTGGAAGCAAACCATACTCATTAATAACTGCCATAATCTCATAATAAGTTTTCTTCGGCAATATTATTTTATAATAGGTATGACTGGCACCCACTCCTTGTTCTGCAGATCGATCATTAAATATGTCTCCAAAGTAGCTTATAAGCAAGTTTAACTGCCAATTACCATGTCTAATATATTCATCATAAGGTGGCTTTTCAGGGCTAGCATAAAGTTTCAATTCAAAGACTTCTAATAATTCTCTTCCTTTACTAATTGGATATTGCTCACCTGATTTTTTATAAATTGGATAAAAATGTTTTATTTCTTCTCTATATTCTTTGAATACATAAGTATATTTTCTTTCTCGTGCTTTCTCCCAATCATATTTTTTTCTTTCGTGTTGATCACTTTTACCATCTTCTTCAACTTTATTCATTTGATCCATTTACTTATTTTTAAATTTATGCCTTATAGTGAAAATATAAAATTACAAAATATGAACCTTAAATATAAAAAGTATCTGTTGAAAAGATTATATGCAATGAATTATGGAATTGGATGATTTTTTACCACAAAAAGTTTATTCCTTAAAGATATTTTACAAATCTAAGTTTCTGTGGCAGAATCGTGGCACATGGTATTTTTAAAAAATAAAACTCATTAAATAAGGCTCTAACAAGTTTAGGTTCGAATATATTATATACCATTATTATTGGTAAAAGATTCAATCATTAAAAAAATAAGTCCCTATAATATAGGGACTTTTTCATCTATTAGAAATATAAATCTACTTTCTGCGCCTTATGATTATAATTGAAAGGTTTGTAGTCTACTTTTTATGTTTCTTTTTAAAAGGACGAGGCCCTGATTTTTCATAATAGTTATCTATAATTCTTTTAAATTGATATAGTCTCACATTGTCAGATTTCCTTGTAAATCTATCAATCTTCAGATCATCTGTAAAATACAATCCAAGCAGATCCAACTCATCGGTGCCGGAAACTTTATCATTATTATAGATCGGTAGTCTTTTGTCAAGATAGTCCATAAACATCTGCTCGGATTCCATTAACTCTGCAAAAACCATCAAATCATATATATTGACCGCCCAGGCAAATTCTGAATTCTCGTCGATAATGCCGTATTGCTGAAGTTTTGAAAGAGCAGAAATTAAAGTTCCTACAAAGGAGAAACTGACCGATACCCGATATATTTTTTGGGTGTTTTTTGGAAATATTACGCTTCCGTCTGCCAGCTCAAAAGCAGGGTTAGGGGCTTCATTAGTGTACATAAAAGCCCGGTAGCTCTGGCATATCGCATCTCCTATAATTGACGTTAAATCTGTTTTAATACTCGATAAAGCACCTCTTTTAGATGCATCACTAACCAGACCTGCCTTGACCTCAATGAGATATATTGCCTTTTCGCTTACGCCCAAAATATCCAGCTCATACCGCCCATCAGCTGCTGCGCCACATTTTAACTGCACCCCGGGTTTTTGATAATTGTAATGAACCCCCTTGTAAAACTTAACCTCCGTAAGCATCTTTTCAAATAATTCAAGAACCTTTCGTTCAATAAATTCATCTTTTCCTATTTGAATTCTGTTCCCTAGGAAAGATCTTTTATAGTAATCCTTGTCAGCCCTTTGGATCAATGATTGTGTCATAACAAAGAGATTTCTTGCAGGCAGATTCATAGCAAAGAGATAAAAATTGCCATCCTGCTCAATAATAGGCCGATTAAATACCTCGCTGCTGTTTAAAATCTCATACTTAAACTTGTCGGGGGTTATAAAACTGGTATTCTCCCCAAACTGCATGGAAAGTGCTTTTACAACTCTCTCCTGACCATCACTAAAAAACTGTATTCGGAATAATCGATCATATGTTCCAATACGATTTAAAGGAAACAACACCACATGGTTGTGTTCTACCATAATTTCTGGATGTTCTTTCGAAAATCCAATGAGATAGCTTCCATCAAAAATTTCTTTTTCCGAAATTTTATTCTTCGATGCATAACTAAATAGTTTGAGTGTCTGCACTGGATGTGGTCTTCCATTGGGCATCAGAATCCTGCAGCCGTATGCCTCTTCTAATTTATTAAAAGTTTCTACTATATCTTTGGATTTAAAACCGTAGTGTTTCATTAAGAAATCATCATGACCTGTAAACATTTCATGATACAGTTCCAGAACATGTTTTAAATAACCCTCACCACGCATAAAAATTGCCTCAGATATCATCTCATATCTCAATTCGGACTCTATTTTGGAATGTTTGCCAGTTGCTGATTCAAAGCTGTAATAATGTGAAAAATATCTTCTTATCTTAATTAATCTTTCATTTATTTCTGTTAAGACTTCCCCTGTTGGCAGAACATTTATATTGCTATTTGAAGTGGCTAGTGCAATGCTTAAACAATACTCAATTAGTGTCTCTGACAAACCATCATCGGCAGGGTTGCTTATCATCTGGTTGTAACCAAAGGCCGCTATACCACCAATAACAAAAATCTTGTCGTATTGGTTAATTAAGTCTACTGTTTCATTTATAAGGTTCTTTATCTCCTCATAAGCCTTGGGATGATTTTCCTTTATTTGCTCCAAATATGATTGATGCTGCTGCTCATTTAGGCTGCTTTTTACGTAAACATTTCTCCCTTTTCGAACTATCTCCATTCCATTTGATCTTGTAATGTCCTTTTTAGATTTAGTATTAGGATGTTTCTTTTTCTTTCTACCTTTACTTTTTGGCATATGTATATGTAGTTAATTATTAAACATTTCGAAACAAAATTATTTATCAATATACAAAGATCTTTTTTCTTATTCTCTATAGATCAAATCGTTAATAAAAAAAACTATAATCAAAAAACCTTTTACATTAATCAAATTTAAGAAAACTTAAAAAACAAAGACATGAGTAAATCGAATCGAGACAAAAAAGAAGCCATATTTAAAATTTTTTCTCAAAATCTAGAATGGGTAAGAGAAAATCCAATAATTCGATTTGAACCCGATTTTTCTAACGGCTACATATGCCCTTTATGTTTTGATGTTTTTTTTATAAAAGACTTGGACAGTAATTTAAAAAATTTCCTGACTTTAGAAGATATTCCTCCAAAGTCATTAGGTGGTACACCTAAAGCTCTTACTTGCAAAGATTGTAATTCAAAAAGTGGATATGAATTAGATGTTCATCTTTTAAATAATCTTTTAGATATGGACGCTCATTCTTTCCTTCCAAATTCAAAATCAAAAGCTGTATTTGAATTATCAGGCAATAAAGTCAATGGAGTAATTGAGGTTAAGCAAGATGGAGTGGTAAATTTACATCTGCAGACTGAAAGGTCAAATCCTATCGATTCTAAAAAATTTATGACCGAATTCATTCCGCCAAAAACAATTTTAAACCCTATGTTTCACCAGGAGAAAGTTTTCGAAACAGGTTTTAAAAGCCCTACATTCAATTTAAAATTCGAAAACAATTATACAGAAAGAAGAGCCGAAGTTGCCTTACTCCGTATAGCATATTTGATAGGATTTTCAAGTTTGGGAAATGGCTTTTTAATTAATCCGGGACTGTATAAAGTGAGAGAGCAAATTTTAAAACCAGATGAAAAGATTCTACCCCAAGTCTTTTGGCTAAAAAAGAAATTTCCTGAAGAACAAGAAGGAATAAACATAATAACCCTTCCAAAAGAATTAAGATGCTTTTTAATAATATTTTCTCTAGTAACAAAAAGCAAATCCAGACAATTTGCCATAGTTTTGCCAGGACCTTCTGCACCAGGAATAGATGTATATGACTATATAGAAAAAAATCTATGTGAGGGTGATGGAAGTGATTCTCTAGCGGGTTTTTCTGAACATATAAATGTAGATAATTTTTTAAAAGAAAGGGCGTTAGTATTCGCTTCCAATTTACTTTGGCAGGAATACACTGATGATAATTATAAACCAAGAATAAAACCCAGTAATTATTGATTAAATACTATTTAAAGGAGTAAATTTAAAATTGAGGATTCTTGAATATTATAGATTGAGACCCGACACTAACATGTAAAACTAAATAAAAGATGACATTAGTAATTGGAAGAATAGTTCAAGTTTCATTACGAATAGATAGTGATTCAAGAATTACTGATCCTAACATAGTATCAAATAGAAATAATGTTTTTTCAGGTTTATTAAAAACGATTATTTTACACCCAAAGCTTTGTCTATCATATGCTGGCACAGTAGATTTCGCTCAAGAAGCAATTGAACAAGTTTACAAATTAAATGAGCACACGCCTGAAAAAGTTAAAAATTTGCTCATAGAAATAAACAAAGAATCCCATTATGAAACTGATTTTTTGATAGGCTCACTAGAAAATCAAGCTTTACTATATAAAATATCAAATGGTAAAATCGAGCCTTCCAACCAACATCATTGGATCGGAGATATAGATGGTTTTAATCTGTTTCAAAAAAACTTTGTACCTAATATAAAAAGTGCAGAAAGGAAACATATTATGGATGTCCAATCTCAAGCTTTTAAGGATGTTATGTCAAGCGGAACTGTCGAATCAGTGGGCGGATTACATATTACAGTTCATACCACACCTAAAGGACTTGAATATTTGATGCAACTTTCTTCCAGCATGGGACAGCCGTTTTCTATAGTTATAAAAGGAAATCAGTCAATTCCAATACCATTTGGCAATGCGGCAACAGGTGCCTTTTCTTATAGTTATTTGATTTCCAGCAATCCTTGTCAGCCAGCAATAGGAATACATTTTCCATTTGGTAATTTTGGAACCTTATATTATCCAAGGCTTACAAGGAAAATTGTAATATTTAAAAATGTAGATCCCTTTGAATTTGCAAAAAAGGTAATGGAAGATTACAGAGTAGATCTAACTGGTATTGTAAAAAATGGTGACCACATGACAATGATTTAAAATCATAATATAAAAATTTCAGTATGATTACTAATCAAAATTCATTCTTCTGAAACTCTAATACTAAAACTAAAATTATATCAGAATCCTGCATTTCATCTGACTAATAAAAAAGTCATTGCATTTATTCTCATCGCACAAAAACAATTTTTGTTTTTTTATGTTAGAAGGCTTCCTTTAGGTTCCAGGTGAGCTGCAGTGCTTCCTGGGACCCTGATTGTGCAAACTGATCTAGAATTATAATAAGCTGATCAAAATTATTAGTTTTGAAAAGCAGTTCTTTATGAGAATTTATCATTTTTTCCGTAAGAACAACTACCTCTTTTAAAGTGCTCTGGTCATATGTAAATCCATTAGCAGCAGCACAGCTAACCACTCTGGCACTAAGCGAGAGTGCTTGTGCCGGTTCAATCTCGACTATAAAGTTAAGACTCTTCATAAAGTAGAACCCTGTATGAGCCGCCATAAAACCATTTTGAATCTGCTCAGATTCTTCAACTGCATATTCCAAGATAGGCAGTACTTTTGCTACAAGAGCTTTTCTCTCTTGTTTGGTTAATATACGAGAATCATTATTGTTTTCAAAATCAAGGATAAAGTGTATGTTTTGAATTACATTGTCTACAATTTCGAAATGTTCATTTGAATCTGATCCATCAGAGAGAGCAGATTTCAAAGCCTTAAACCTAAATTCGAGCACCTGTTTTAAAACTTCGAAGAGAACCGAATATTCCTTAAGATTAACAATAAAATTATTCCCTTTATTAAACGAATCTATTGTTCCATTGATCTCGAAGATCAATGCTCTTGAGAATTCCCGATTTCCCAAAATAGCTTTAATTTCATTTATTGCATTCTCTCTGTCATGACGCAGTATTCTGATCAGCAGCAACACAACGTAGCTGCGCCAAAGATCCTGAGACACACCATTCTCGGAATTATAGAGCCTTCTAGAAATTAAAGAAGATATTTTTTGAATGTTCTCTAAACATTCTTTTATAAGATTGTCATAACAGAGTCTGCTGATTATTTCATTCAGACAAAGACCATCAGTTTCCCCCGCTACACGTTCAAAAGTTTTTTTCCAAAAATTTTCCTTATCAGTATTCCAAAAATAAGAAAGCGAAGAAAGCGCTTTGAGCCGCACTACAGCCATGTTATCGCTAATCAGCTCGAGCACGACCGTTTCCAATTCCCTATCATGGGAGTCATACATTAGATTCATTAAAGTGCGCACAGATGTAATTCTGGCATTCGGAGAATAAAATCCTCCATTACGGCTGCTTAAATCCCCACTCTGGTGATTTTTCTCTTTATATTGTTCGATATACATATAATGAAGCGCTATCCTTTTGAGAAAAAATTGCGTTTCCAAGTTGATTTTTTTAGGCCATGCAGAAAGGATATTTCCAAAATTAGCAATTGCATCATCACAAGAATTCTGTTTGAGGTCATTGTTGAAAATTCTCGCTTCTGCTAATTTAAAAAGATTAGATGCTGATTGATACTCCTTGTCATATGAATCTCTCACAGGTGTCTGATTTTCTTTCTTTGAAAAAAAATCATTGAAAGCTATTAATTTTTTATAATCGGAATAAACCTTCCCTTTTCTTTCTTCTTTGGAAAAACCATATCCCATCATTAGATCTTCATCTGTCCGGGATTTTGACTGCGCCAACTGTAGCCCTTTTTTAATCAGAGGCCTGTTTTCGTAAAGTTCATTTTCTTTAAGAAACTCTATACTGGAAGCCATTTGAAGTTCTGAAATCGGAATAACCGATAAAATTCTTCTAAGCCGTATTGCCTGCCATTCCTCATCATGAAATTCTTTTTTTGGATCTGCAAGCTGAAAGATCATCGTTTCCATCAACATCCGCTGTGCTTCACTCATTAACTTCCATGCGCTTTCCAAAAGTTCTGTGATCTCAAATAAAGTTTCATCATTCTTAAAAAATATATCATTTTTGAGTATCTCAAAAACTATATTTGAAAATAAATATGCATTCTCTTTGAGAAAAGAAAGGTATTTACGCCATAGTACTCCAGCCTGTATATACTGAGCAGTAATAAGTAGAAGTTCTTGAATTTGCTTATGATCGATACCATCTCTAACCAGCTCCTGCAGTACCTCAAATATAACCCTACCATGTAAATAAGGCCCATGCTGCTCATCCTTTTCGTATGATGAATAATCACGAAGAACCGCTCCTCGAATCTCTCCCAAGCGGACTGGGAACAGGTTATCATTCGGCCTATAAGATTCCTGAGAATTTATCTTATTGACTATCCTTGCTCCAAGATGAACTGCTGAAGCAAAATCGGTCTGAAGAAGTTCTTTATATTTCTGCTCAAGAATATAATATGTGTGACCAAAATCCTGTCTGCGGTTACTATTGAGCGTCAATACTGCTGTGCCCATATTAGTTACTTTATCACTATTTTCTTGATGGAAATAAATGCTCTTGTAAATATCTGCACCTAACAGGGAATCAAACGCAAATATTACTGTGATGCATTCTCCAATTGTCTGAAAGTAAGAGATCGGAAAATCCTCTTCGTCAAGGAGTGTCATAATCTCCTTTAGTATACTTTGGCCTGCTTCGGGCTGAAAACGAATTAAATTACAAAGGTTTTTTATCCCTCTATAACCTGCATTACGGTCGATATAATCTTTATGATTTCCAGACAGCCTTTCTTTGAGAACATAACGCATAAAACTTACAGTTGTCTCTGAAAGCCTGATTAAAACATCTTGATTCTCTTCTTTGGAATACTTATCAATTGCGGCCTCAATTTGCAAGCCTAGTGGCCATAAGAAAACAGGATGCAGGCAGCCTGATAAGCTGCATAAGAAATCCACATCTTTTAGCCTTACATTCCCTTTATGAATGAACCAGATCGACTCCATAACTCTGCGAACAGCTTCTGCGTATTTTTGTTCATCAAGCTCCTCTCTCAGCGGCAGTAAATCCTCAACTACTGAAAAGTTTTCTATAACAACATATTCAAGTATTGTCTGATGAAAGAGTCTAAAAAGTGGTTCATCAATCGTTTTTATATGGAAATAATGCTCCCAGAACACTTGACGATTAAAGTCCCAAAGATGATTATAAAAATAGATAAAACTCTGCCGAAACAAAAAAGGAAGTCTTTTGTGTGTAGCAATAAAATCAACCTGTAAATCGATCTGCTCAAAGAACATAAATCGGCTCACTGCATATTCCAAAAGAATATTATGAGCAAATGAGATACTTCTTCGATGAATACCATTTTCAGTTATTATCCCTTGGGCCAAAAGTTCTTCTGCCTCGCCTTCATTCTCCAGTGATACGATACTGTAAGTTTCAATGGAAAGAGCCGGTATCCTAATAAGTGCATCCGTCAGTGAATGGGTAAATACTTCGAGCCTTCTTTTATTTCCAATCTTTTTTCTCCAGTAAAATTCCAGAAGTTGTGATTCTGATGTTATGCCTGAAAGGCTTAACCTCTCATCAGTATTATGATATGCAATTTCCTCGAGAAGCCCCATAAAATAGGGTACAGTGAGCAGAGACAACAAATCATTTGTACAGTTGCGTACTAATGATCCCATTTTAGGGTGCGATAAAAAAATATTCTCGACCTCATTAGAGCTGTACGGCGGGATTTCAATGTTTCTACAGCCAATCAAGCCTGAGTCTGCCCTCGATTTAGGAAATAATAACTGTAATTCTTCAGATTTTACCGCATCATATGTTCTGCAGCCTGCCATAACATTCCAAGATCCTTTAAGTTTGCTTTGGGCAGTGCGGATAGCTTTAAATATACTTTTTCTCAGCAGTGGATCCTTGGCCGTATCAAGACCGTCAAATAAAATAAGCCCTTTATATTCATTCCTTGGTTGTACAGACAAGAGTTTTTCGTACCATTTCTCACCAACTCCAATATTCTCACCAACTTCTTTATCTCCGCCTTTTATTAGTTCATTGATCCTGACGACATAACATGGAATATCCAACTGATCATAATAACGCTGTAAGGCATCAATAACCGTTGATTTTCCAAAACCAGCTCCTCCTGCCAAAAGTCCGTCGTTTTCCTGACTGAAAAGAAACATTTTATCAATAAGCGCCTCTCTATGCAGATAAAGTCCCTTTTTTGGATTTATCAGTTGCTGTTTATCAACATGAACTGATATAGCTTTGGAAAGAGCATAACGTTTTATAACCAAAGGCCTCATCTCGAGAGTAAGCAGCTCGTCAATCTGCTGAATATCAAAAATATCACATCTATTTAGAATATTCTTTAAAAGCCACTGCACATCCTCTGCCCTGTATGATAGTCCATTATGTATAGTTTTTACTTTATATATTGGTGTTATTTTATTCTTCATAAAAAACACAATAAGTTCTGATCCTTCAGGAGTCTGAACATTCTTCATCCCTTCTAGAGAATAATTGATTTTACTCTTATATTGCTTATTGGCTGTAATCTGAATATATATTTTTCGACTGGAATCAATAAGATCGTAACCGCTCTGATTCATAGTCAACTCATTGGCATTAACAAGTTCCCAGTCAAAAACAATATTAAATATTCTTAAAAAAAGGTTTTCAGCGTGAAGGGAAGAATTAGTGAGGCCCGCTGCATTAGAACTTTCAAGCTCCGTCACAAACAAAAGCAGATTTCTTTGAACATTCTCGTAATAGGCCCCAGTACTCATAAATGAAAATTTCAGTGTTATTCAAATATAATACAATAAATACTTATTAAAAAAAAGAAGATCGTTACAACCTTTAAAATTGCGAATATTCCTTTAATAAAAACCCCGCACAACCATTGTATCGATAACTCATCAATCCTTTTTCTTCTTTCTTTTCAATAAACTATTTTGTAATATGATTCATAAGAGTTACTTTCGATATTAAAAAAAAATCAGGTCTATTGAAGCAAGTCCGCTTCCAAATCATTATGTCTTTATACTAATAAATCCCTGAAAATTTTTAGATCGCTGTGACAGTTTCATAACAATCAATTAAATAAAAAAAATCATAAATTTGTTCTATTAGTGATGAACCAAAACTTTGTATTGATGAAAAAAAATATTGTGATTACCCTCTTGACAATTCTTTGCCTCCTCCCAGCCAAATCTTTAGCATGGGGTAGAAAAGGACACGCTTTAGTTGCAGAAGTTGCTTTTAATTATTTGGATAATGAAACTAAAAAAATTGTTCTGGGATATTTGGACGGGATGACAATTGAAGATGCCGCCAATTGGATGGACGATATCAAAGACGATAAAAGCTATGATTATATGAAGCCATATCATTATACAAACATTGACAAAGGCCAAGAAGTCATTGAGCAATCTGGAAGCAATATTATTTATATTTTAAATAAAACCATCAAAGAACTTCAAAACCCTAAAAATCTCACCAAACAAGAAATTAAAACCAAAATGCTAATTGTTTTCCATCTGGTAGGTGACCTGCACCAGCCTTTGCATTTGGGGTATGGTTCGGACAAAGGTGGAAATACAGCACAGATAAATTTTAAAGGACAAGGTACTAACCTGCATTCTTTCTGGGATTCAGGAATTATTTCTGATCAAAAGATAAGCATTGAAGATTGCTTAAACGCAAATAAGTTTACTCCTGCAGAAATGAATAATCTGAAAACAATTGACGTTGTTGGTTGGTCCAAAGAATCTCGCAGCCTGCTTGATACAGTCTACAATACAGGTGGAACAAAGATCAAGGAAGACTATGTAATTAGTAGTGCGAAAATTATTGAATCTCAAATTCAGAAAGCAGGCATCAGATTGGCTTCAATTCTACAAAAGTCGTTTCATTCATAAAATAATTTTGAATTTGTATAATAGATGTAACATAAATAAAATGCCAGTTCTTGCGAAATGGCATTTTATTTATGTTTTTTCACTACTGTCTATCTAATTATATTTTAAGACTTAAGCTTGCAATCTCTTGTGATCTGAGGTCCTTTTAATTTTAGTATAATGAAGTGCGGAAGACTCATCTTTTCTAAATTTCAGCTACTTGGATTTCTAAACAACCCAACTTAACAAATTAACAATATATTATTTATCTGAAAACATTTCTGTAGGCACTAAATGAGAAACCTGTACCCATTGGCCTTGATTCAATTACAGATTTTAAAAATTTATGATCTCCTGTTGCTTTTTTACGTCCATATGCCTGGCCGTTTGTATTAGTATCTGCACAAATTTTGGTTAACTGCGCATCGGACAAAATATCAATATGAGGTTTTAGGATATCATTGAAAACCCTGTCAGCTTCATCAAAGCCTCTAACTGCGGGATATCTCCAAGCAATAAAATCTGAAATCTGCGAAACATATCCTTTTGCCTCTGCCATTTTAATCAAAGTCTCATATGCATGAGAATCGGCATCATAAGGCCATTGAGACATTCCAAAATCTTTTGGTATTTCCAATTTCAACTTTGCAAGATGTTTCACAAAATCACCTTCTAAAAACCAGCAGACCATTACAGCATTCGGGCTAGCTAAAACAAAATTCGTTAACAATAGCTTAAAATCAGCTGTAAAATCCTGATATAATTCCCCATGATTTGCAAGAAAATCCACAATCAAACTCATAGTTTCAGGTAAATTGGCCACGGTACTGTAATATTTACTTTCCTCCTTAATTTTTTGGTCGCACACAACAAAATTCTTTTTATAAAGCAAAGTCAACAGTCTGTAATTAAGATCTCTGTTAACAGAACTCTCCTCATCCTCCAATCTAAAAACAAACTTCCATAGTTCTTTAAAAATAGCTACTTCTGTTATACTGTCCAAATTTTGAAGATACTTCGACTGAACATATTTCTCCAGCTCCTCACCAATCAAAATCGATGCATTTGCAGCAATATCAACCAGTATTACCTTCAAAATTTTCTTGGATAAGATTACAGGTTTTTGCAATACCGACTCCAGCATATTTCTGATATGGGCCGCCACGGTTTCCCTGTTTGGAGTATAAAGCTTGTCTCCTCTGTCCAATACAGGATGGGCGCACAAATGTCGGTCACCTCTTAAAGATAAAATTCTTGCATGATCAATATTATTGAGCAGATTCGTACGAGTTTTAACCTCTTCAACCAACACTTTTTCCCATTCCGAACCCACTGAATTTGCAGCCTGCAAACCTCGAATCTGATCCAGTATCGCTTCAGCGGCAGGATCCGAATACATGTCGTATAAAGTTTCCAACTTTCCTAGAATATCAACAATCACTACACTGTATAGCGTAACTACTGCAGCGCGATAATTATCATTAAAATAAGAACTTGAAACTTCCTTAAAAAACAGTTTAGTTTCCGGGGAATTAATTTTTTGCGCGTTATGCTCAATACTGAAATCGTACATTTTTTATATTTTATATTAATCTTCTCAAAATTTTTCACTGTCAAACTGCCCAAGGAGACAGCTTGAAAAATCACTTATAAGCAAAATGCTAAAATATCAAAAACCAGCATTCTTCAAGCAGGTAAAAATACCTATTCAACTGCTGTTGGATAAATTACTTCAATCACTTTGCATTAAACGGACTTACTATGGTCCCACAAAAAAAACAGTTACAAGACTGCCTCTTTAAAACAAAACACTGAAATTCACATGGCACTACTTATTTTCTTTACCTGTGGAGCTAATACCTTTTCTTCAACAAAAAAATATGATGAATTTTAAAGATGATTCACCTTCAAAAAAAAATTATAAAATATAATATTGGGTGTTTTTTTGCATCCTTATATTCTACTCCAATTTTCGATATTACATCCAAGTAATTAATGTTTTTTTCTCTAGTTTGAATCAACAGCAACTACCTTTCAAAAATAAAGTATAAATTATTCCCCAAATGCTAATTTCACTTCCATAAATTAGTTTTGTACTATTAAATAATATAAAATGCTTTTAAAGTACATATATGATACAAATTCATAGATCATTATTAAGGGCAGAAAAGATACTTCAAGTTTTGTGGCAGAATCGTGGCACACTCTATTTTAAAAAACTAGAAATTCAGTAAAATCAAGCGTTGACGAGTTTAGGTTCGAAACTGTTAGAATCAGGTAATGGATGTATTCCTTACAATCGGTGATCATTTTATCAGAAAGATTTTTAATAGCTCTCTTTGCCGTTGCTTTGAATCATTGCACATCACTTTTGCTCCTGCCATACGCACGGTTTCATTTCTTTCGGCTTTCCGCCACCTTAAAATCAGGTATTTCCACCTACTGTTTATTTCGTTTTTAAAGCCGATTTTTGCAGTACTCAGCCATACGTAAGCGACAACTGTGTGAGCATCATCTAAATTACTTACTTTACCGAACAGGAATTATTCAAATCAATTTATTAATCGTTCTGCAAAAACATTCAGGCAGCACTACTTTTAAAAACCAGCATTATGACAGACGCATTCTTTAAATCGTGTAAATCGGAAACTTTCCGAAAGATCAATCTCTTTATGATAAATAAATTTGTCTTTGGATCACAACTTCTGGCATCACTTCTGGTTTCCCAGTCAATAGGCACAATATCAGCATCCCATGGGGCAATTGCTTTTTTAATCCTGATGCCACTCATATTCAAAATAAGAAGAGAGCTGCGCAGAACCTCACTAATATCAGTGACCAGAATTGTCTAGGCAGTTTTCCTCGTGCTTCAGATTTAATTTATAAAGTACGGAAATCCGTACAATGTCCATTTTCAGAGAGACTATTTTTGAATTTGATTTTAACCTAATTAATATTTTATGGCAACAAAAGAAGAAAATGAAATTGCTTATTCATTCTATAAATATAAAGACACCAATGAGATTCACATCTTCAAAGGGCGCTTTACCCCAGAGGGAGGTTGTACAGCCTTACATAAATGCATCTGTAAAAAAATCAAGGATTGGAGAGCAGATGACGTGACAAGAATTAAAACATGTCTGGATGAAGATCAGGCGAGACAGTTTGCAGCTGACAAGGGAAGACCGGTTTGTGGTACCTGCGTAAGCGATCTTTATGAAACCTACAGCTAAAAATCATTCTGTATAGCAGAATTTAAGCCACATCTACGCCTTGTCTTAGATGTGGCTTTATGGTTTTATGAATAAACAAAGATCTTAAAATGCTGCTTTTGTCTGGCAAATTCTTAAAATTACTTCTTTTAAAACTATTTTTAGCAGTCAACATCATATTTTTGAAAACTGGAATTAAAACCTTTTCTCTCATAAAAACTATAAGTTACTATAAAAAGAATAGCTAGTCCAAGTTTCATGGCAGAATCGTGGATAGTGAATTACTTAAATATAAAACATTTATAAAATCAGTACCTATAAAGCTTAGGTTCGAGTATATTATAAAACATCAATATTATCTCGTACACTGCGGGAATGCCAATCCCTATTGCATAATTTGTGCTTAAAATAACTACTTTTACCAACTTCTACTGGATTGTGTCAATAGTTGATAGAGAAATGACGCTGTCAAGCTTCTCGTAATTATATATATGTGCATCTAAAGAATGCGAAAAATACGTTTACAATAATGAAGACATTTAAGTTCTTAAAAAATAAATATAATGTTGAGCTCCTAATAGATATAGGCACTTATAAAGACATTCCATTTTATTTTTTTGAAAGTGAACTTCATCATACGGATTTTTATGAACTTATATTTTTTTCTAAAGGAAACGGGTATTTAGAACTTGATCAGCAAAGAATTGAAATTTCAGATAATACAATCATTTTTATTTCTCCATTTCAAAAAAGAAGATGGTTTTTGGACAAAACTAAAGTTGAATGTTATTTCCTGTTTTTCCAGGACAGCTTTCTGTCTAGCTTCTTCTCGGATAAACTCTTCTCTTTCAGGCTGCAGTTTTTCTACAACAAAACCAAACCGCTCTATCTAAAGGTTAATGATGGCTTCTTTTCACAGTTGGCCAATATAATTCAGGAGCTGCTTAGTGAGATCAAAACATTTAGATCAGATAGCGAACATATTATAAGAGCACTTTTGTACTTTATATTAATCAAACTCAATCGAGCCTATTCAGAGCATTACCTTCTGTCTTCAGAAACAGAAAATAACAGCATTGCATTTATGTTTAAGGAGATTTTACAAAATGAAGTTCGTACGACAAGAAGCATCGACTACTACGCACAACAGTTAGGTATTAGCAGGGTAACACTAAATAAATGCATCAAAAAGCAGTTTGGGGTTACTGTTTCTGAAATGGTAAATGAATTTATTCTCTTTGAAATAAAGTCTCTGCTATCTTATACGCAACTTAATATAAATGAAATTTCATACCTGTTGCAATTCTCTCAGGCAAATCATTTAACGCGTTTCTTCAAGTCGCAGACAGGAATCTCCCCGAAAGAATTTAGAAATGCTTATCAAAATGGTAGTTCTATTATCTAACTGGTAATTATTCTGTATACTTCTTTACTATTTTTGTATATGAGATTTTTTACTAACAGACAGCAACATCCCTGTCGAAATCACTGGAAAATGTTGCATAATCTCAGGAGGAATCAATTAAAGTATTGACAATTAAAAACAGCATTTCAATGAAAAAGCAAACCAAATTCACATATGTGTTTACTTTTATAGTACTCCCCTGCTTTCTATTCGGGCAACGACAACAAGTCATTGAACTTGCTGATCTGTATAAAAAAGGAAAGCTGAATTCAGTAAATAGAGAGATCAAAATCGTTTCGAGTGATAGTGGAGATTATTTAAAAATATTGGAAAGTAAAAAGGAAGGCATTGTATGGCTGCCTGTTAAGGACTTTAAAAAAGGTACAATTGAAATTGAAATGCGAGGAAAAGACGTTTTCCAACGAAGTTTTATTGGGATTGCCTTCCATGGTGTCGATGATATTAATTATGATGCTGTGTATTGTCGTCCTTTTAATTTTTTTGCTAAAGACTCTGTTCGGAGAATACATGCTGTGCAATATATTTCTCATCCGGATTTTACCTGGGAAAAATTAAGACAGGAAAAGAATGCCGTTTTTGAGAAAGAAATCATCAATCCACCAAAACCTAATGACTGGTTTATCATGAAATTAGTAATCGACAATACAATTGTTAAAGCGTACATAAACAATGCAGAGCATCCTTCACTGGTGGCTAATAAACTTAACAATTGGACATCGGGAAAAATAGGACTATTTACAGCAGACCACAGCGGAGGAGATTTTAAAAGCATTACGATAGATTATAAAAAATAAAACCAGCACTAAATTGGTACGCCAGCATCCTTGAAGCTGTTATAGAGAACATTTACCCATAAAATTACTGCTACCAATAATCCTGGCTGTATTTCGGAATATTAACTAAAATCTAAAAAAATGGAGATGGAGATTGCTAAAGAATTGATAGAGATGGCTCAACAGGACCTTCAGGTTCGAGATAAGCTTTTAAAAGAAGGGAAACTCTCACCTGGATATAATTCTGAAATGGAAAGCGTGCATAAAAAGAATGCTGGGCGTCTTAATGAAATTATCAATACCGTTGGATACCCTACAAGATTAATTGTTGGACAGGAAGCCAGCGATGCAGCATGGCTCATTGTCCAACATGCGATTAGTGAACCTGCTTTGATGAAAAAATGCTATGAGCTCCTATCAGCCAGCGATGGCGAAGTTAATCCTCAAAATCTTGCCTACCTGCATGACAGGATATGTTACTTTGAAGGAAGGCCCCAGAAGTACGGTACCCAGTTTGATAATCGTGGCCTATATCCTGTAGAAAATAAGGACGAAATGATACATCTGCGAAAAGAATTGGGGCTTGAAGAACTAGATCAGGATGTAGTTATTGAGTGTAAAACTGAAAATAATAAGAAGCTACATCATGATGATTTGGAGTTTAACAGCTGGCGAAAAAAGGTTGGATGGATATAATTCCGAATGGATTTTACATGACCGAAACATAAATATTTTTATAATAAAAAATATGAAAAAATTTCTAAAATGGACAACACGATCAGGCTCAGACAAGCAATTGAAACCACTTTCAACAAGAAAAAAAAGAAAACTGAATATTACATATGAATTGATAATAAACAAACTATACTATTATAATGAAAATAATATATTTAATTATCTTGCTTTCTACTCCCCTTTTTACTACTTCATCAACGAAGGAAACTTTTACCATCTGGGGACGACTTGTAGATAATGGATTTAGTCCTATTGAATCATTTAAGATTAAAGTATTCGAAATTAATACTTTTAAAAATCAAAAAAAAATAATCCAAGATTTTAAAGTCAGAGATGATAATGGAGAATTTTTAATAAAAAACCTTAACTCACAAACTTATCTTATTGAAATTACAGTTGAAAATTATACGAGGTACAGCATCATAAAAACACTTGGAAATAAAAACGAATCAGTTGGAGAAATCGTTTTGCAAAATACTTGGTAAAAATTATAAAAAATAGATTCGTTCTATTTCTGGAATTAGTATCGCTAAGACACAAAAGCCAACTGATTGTTAAATACTATTTATTTATATACTGCTCTTCCCATAGACGTATCACTCTAATTCGTTCTAAGGAGGCAGTAAGTAAAGTCCTGTCCTTAAAAGGCTCTTGAATATCTTTTACACTCTTCTCACCGCTTATCAGCTGTGGAATTATCACTTGCAATTCTGACCTTGAAATTTAAAGAAACCGAATTTCAATGTAATATGGGCTTGGCAAGTTTAGGTTCGAAACTGTATTAACACTAAATAAATTCCATACTTATTTTTTTAGATTTATAATCCTATGTGCTTTCTTTGTTTGATAAATAGAAAATCACTCATATTGACTTAAAAATACATTTAAAGCCTTTGATGGCAATTCATTATTTCTATATATTAAAAGTGTTGTCATAGTAGCAAGTTCTTTAGTGACCGGAAATGTTTTTATATTTCTATTGCTGTAATACTGTTTTACCACTTCGGCAGGAAGGATACTTATACCAAGACCAGCCTCAACAAAATTAATAATACCTTCTATAGAATTAAGTACCGTGCTTTTATAACGCAGTATTCCTTTTGAACCCAGCCAGGTTTCAAGCCTTGCCCTGAAAAAACAGCCCTGCCCGAAAACCACAATTTTTAAAGGATCTTGTTTTAGTACTACTGAAAGCTTCTCCACATTACTGCCTGCAATTATTACAAGCTGCTCATCACGAACAACAAGCTGCTGTAAACCCGGAATATTTATGGGCGCTGCAACAAAAGCAGCATCTAGTTTATAACTAAGTACGTCCTGTATTAATGCGGGTAGCATTGAAGAATGAAATTCCAGCTCTACATTAGGATAAAGTTCAGCAAAACCTTTAATGATTTCAGGCACTTTAAGAGCCATAGTGGTCTCAATACATCCTATGCGTATTGTCCCTCCAATTTTTTCTGCACTCTGTATATCACTTTTTGCATCATCTAATAATCGTCCTATTTTTTTAGCGTATTGCAAAAGGGTCTCCCCTGCTTCAGTTAGAATAACTTTTCTGGACACTCTCCTAAAGAGTTCAGCTCCAAATTCATCTTCGAGATTTTTTATACGCGCCGTTACATTAGACTGCACCGTAAATGTTGCTTCTGCAGCTTTTGTAAAACTTCCGAGTGTTGCTGCCGCTTCAAATATTTTCAAGTCATTACTATTCATAACATCACTATTAGTGATTTATAACATCATTACAAATCGTTTTCAGGTATCAAATATAGGATGTAATTTTGTTTTAAACAATTGAAAATATGAAAAATACAATTAAATCATTAACTCTAATTCTAGCTACAATTATGCTACCACAAACAGCTGTAGAAGCACAAGTAAAAAATAGTTTACCTGCAAAAAAAAACATTGAAATTCCCGCTACCAAATACAACAATATAAAAGTCAACGGACTAAAGATATTCTATCGTGAAGCCGGGGCTAAAGATGCTCCTACTGTATTATTGCTGCACGGTTATCCCACATCGTCTCACATGTTCAGAAATCTTATTCCTATATTAAGTAAAGACTATCATGTAATAGCTCCTGACCTGCCTGGTTTTGGTTTTTCAGATGCACCGAATCATCGTAAGTTTCAGTATACTTTTGACAATATTGCCAACACGATGCAGGCATTTATTAATGAGCTTGGTTTAAAGCGTTTTGCAATTTATGTATTCGATTATGGCGCACCAACCGGATACAGGATTGCCCTTGCCAATCCCGAAAAAATAACTGGCATTATATCGCAAAATGGCAATGCCTACGAAGAAGGATTAAGCAATGGCTGGAATCCTATCCAGAAATACTGGAAAGATCCTTCGCTGGCTAACAGAGACACGCTTAAGGATTTTGTTTCTAAAGAATCAACCTGGTATCAGTATCACGAAGGTGCTTCGGATACTGCTCTTATCGCACCTGAAACATACACATTGGATCAGCATTTTCTGGATCGTCCGGGAAACATCGAGATACAGCTTGACCTGCTAAAAGATTACAGAACCAATGTAGCTTTATATCCTAAATTTCAAGCTTATTTTAGAGATAAAAAACCTATGATGTTAGCTGTTTGGGGTAGTCAGGACCCTTATTTTCTGCCCGCAGGCGCAGAAGCATACAAACGTGACAATCCAAATACTACTATAAAGTTCTATAAAACGGGTCATTTTGCACTTGAAACACATTGTAAAGAAATTGGTGATGATATACTATTATTTCTTTCAAAACTTCCTAATTAGTAGATTATATTTTAAAGTAGAGTTTTTTTAAAGACAGCTATTATTTTATGATGCTGCCTTATAGTTTTTGATTTTCATGAAAGGTGGTAATTCGAGATAAATTTTAAAGCAATTTAAATAATTTAACTTTCAAATTACCACCTTTCATGAAAATCTTTGCACGAGTACTTATTTTTTTCATAAAATCAATCACTATGATCTTGAATTAAAGAGTCCATTCATAATTTAATCTGTCTTTGTTGTCTTTGCACAGCCTTTCTTAAAACTTTTATCAACCTCATTCCTAGCTACTACTGTCCACTTAATTTGGCTACAATTATTAAACAAAGAGTATTCTTTTATTGTTAAATATAACGAAAAAGATAATGAGAAATATAAAGATAAAAATCAGCGACATGCTCCAGTGAAAATAATAATTTAGAAATATAGAATTAAAGTAAATCTAGTTGTTTTTTTAGTCCTTTATACTAAACAATTTTCTATTTTAGTGGCTCTTACTATAACCTAACCAAGACCACACTTTCGATGATTTTTTTTAATAAAAATTGCTATTATGCATTCTTACTTTTGTTAATTAGTAAGTTAACCGCTTACTGCCAACAGAGCTACAATTTTAATCACTATTTGGTAGAGGATGGACTGCCGCATAATATCATCAATGATATCCTCCAAGATAAAAAAGGATTTATGTGGTTTGCCACGACTAATGGATTAAGTAAATATAACGGTTATCGATTCAAAAACTATAAAACAGAAGCTACTGATAAAGTTTTGATGAAAAACAACCGTATAGATTGGATCACTGAAGATGCGTATGGTAAAATTTGGATGCGCACTTTCGCCAACAAAAATAAGGCCTATTGCTTTGATCCAGTGATAAACCAATTTTGGGGAGCCGAACTTATACCAGAGGTAGCAAAAAATAACATAGAAATTACCCAGATACTTCCTCAGAAATCAGGTTTACTATGGCTCATTACAAAAAATAACGGCTGCATCGCCATAACCAGCAATAGTTATTCCTATAAAATTTTCAGTAAAGATAATGGGCAGTTAAACAGTAATAAAGTCAATACGGTTTTTGAAGACCGTTCTAAAAACAGCTGGATTTTAACTGAGCGAGGCATTATTCGGTTAAAAGTGAATAAGGTACAGACAAATCCAAAATCAATTTTAGGCATAAACGAACAAAAAAAAGCATTCTATAGTGCACTTGAACTTGAGGATGAAATATGGTTTGGAGGAGCTGACAGTAATTTGCTCCAGTATACAAAAGGCACGCAAAATTTTAGGACTCATCAATTAGGTTTAAAAGGGGAGATAATCATTCTAAAAAAAATAAGCACTAACACTGTCGTAGCCATAACCGAGCAGTCTGAGTTTTGTTTAATAAACATTTATACCAGGCAGACTACTAAATTTAAAACTGCTGATGAGGCACGTCTGGCACAAAAAAAAATCAATGTTATAAGCCTCACTCAGGATTTATTATGGTTTACTTGTAATGAAGAAGCCGGCATTTATGCTATAAATATAAAAAACAAAAAGTTAAGTTATTTCCCTGCAGGAGATAAAGAAACCGGAGCAACCCAGTTTTCAGTAAAGGCCGCAGTTCTAACAAATACAAAAGGAGAAATATGGGTTCAACCAAACAATGGCAGTTTTTCAAAATATGATGCTGCTGCTAATAGGTTAATTCCGTTTGAAACTACATCTTACTTCCCTAAGGGAAACTTTAGCAATAAACTTCATATTGCGTACTTTGACAAACAAGGTAATTTATGGTATAATACGCAGACAGCAGGAATAATAAAAGTTACTTTCAGCCAGAATAATTTCAAAACTCTAAAAATTGAAAACCCTCAAATAAAATTAGGTATCAAAGATGTACGTGCCGTATTTCAGGATAAGAACAAAAACATTTGGGTTGCCAATAAGCAGAACCATCTCATCCTTTTTGATCAAAACTTTAAAAAACTGGGCTATCTATCACCTAATGGCCAATTAGTACCTCAAGCTGTCTGGAAAAAACCAGTGTATAGTATTATTCAAGATAAGAATGCTGTGATATGGATAGGCACACGTGGAGATGGGCTCTATAAATTTACCCAAAAAAATCAAGACTACAGTTACCAAACAGAACACTTTAAAAATATAGAAAGCGATCCAAACAGCTTAAGCAGTGATAATATTTACACCATCTTTGAAGATCAGACTAAGCGTTTGTGGGTAGGTACCTTGAACGGATTAAATCTGATTCGAAAACGGGGAAATACTTTAGATTTTATTAATCATAATGGGCGGTTAAAAAATACTCCTTTTGAAAAACATGTACATATTCGATGTCTCAAACAAGATAAACAAGGAATTATATATGCAGGTTCTACAACTGGCTTACTGGTATTTGACGGAAAAAAAAGATTTCCTGACTTAATATCTTCTATAAAAATTTATGAAAAAACACAGCAAGAAAAGACCTGTTTAAAAAGTAATGACATTATTGATTTCTGCATAACTAAAAACGGTAAGACTTTTATAGCAACAGCCGATGGAGGCATTAGTAAAGTGCTAAATAGAGACGCAAATAGATATCCAAAAGAGTTTAAGCATTATACACAAAAAGAAGGACTTCCTTCAAATAATATTTTGTCATTATTAGAAGACAGCGATCAAAATATATGGATAACAACTGATTATATTTTGACGCGTTTTAATCCGCGGGCCGAGCTCTTTGAAGTATATTCTGAAGTGAAACCAATAATGGCCTTTAATAACTTTACAGAAGCTACGAGGATCAGATTACAAAGTGGTGAACTGCTGTTTGGCTATGCTCAGGGACTACTGCATTTTTTCCCAAACCAAATAAAATCAAATAATAACATTCCAACATTGGCCTTAACTGATTTTCAGGTTTATAATCAAAACAGCAACAATGATCCTTTTCATTTATCATATTCGATAGACAGTAATCCAGCAATAGAGCTAAAACACAATCAGAACTTTTTCAATATAGAATTTGCAGCATTGGACTATATTAATCCTGAGAACATCAAATATGCTTATAAATTAGAAGGTTTTGATAAAAATTGGAATTATACCAATGACCAGCATGCTGCCTTTTACACCAACGTTCCTAAAGGAAATTACGTTTTCAAGGTAAAATCGACCAACAGTCAGGGTAATTGGATTGCCAACGAAAGACAGATCAATATCACTGTAATGCCCTCGATATGGAATACTTGGATTGCCTACATTATTTATGGCATGTTGATATTGGGTATTATTTTAGGAATTAATTATGTTGTAATTACTATGTATCGACTCAGGACCAATACTCAGATGGAGAAAGATATCTTTGAAATGAAACATAAATTTTTTATTGATATTTCTCATGAATTAAGAACGCCTCTTACTTTGATTACTGGTCCTGTTGATTATCTTATTAATGACGCCAGAACTTCTGAAGTTGTAAAAAAACAACTTACCTATGTATCTCAAAATACCAATAGATTACAGCGCTTAGTAAATCAAATACTGGATTTTAGAAAAATACAGGATCAAAAGTTACAGATATCAGAAATGAACCTGACTGTTTTTGCCCATGATATATTTAACAACTTTTTAGAAACAGCACAGGAAAGAAATATTACCTATTTGTTTGAAGTTGAAGGAGACGATTTTCGCCTCTGGGCAGATAAAAATGCGTTAGAAAAGATTTTAATGAATTTATTATCCAATGCTTTTAAATACACCCCAGACGGAAAGTCTATTACATTAAAAATAATAAAAACATCCAGCGAGCTCCAGCTGCAGGTCATCGATTCGGGCTTAGGCATACAGGAAGATTTTCAGAGCCGTATTTTCAATCGATTTTCATCTTATAATACCAACGCCAATAATCCGAGTACAGGAATAGGACTTTCTATGGTTAAAGAGCTGGCAGAACAGCACCATGCAGAAATTACTTTCAGCAGCAAAACCAATGAGGGAAGCACTTTCAGCTTACGCTTTAAAATGGGATATGACCATTTTAATGATGAAGTAGATCTTCTCATTGAAGAACCAGCTGAAGTAATCGAAAATGCATCAGATAAAAATAGTATAAGGCAGACAAATGAAAGAATCCGAATATTGGTAGTAGAAGACGATTTGAATTTGCGCACGTTTATAAAAAATGTACTGGAAGAAGAATATGACGTAATCGAAGCAGAAGATGGTGAAGATGGTTATCAGAAAATACTACAAAATACCCCGGATTTTGTAATTAGTGATATCATGATGCCAAAACTTAACGGGGTAGAATTATTAAAGAAAATTAGGAACAATATCGAAACAAGCCATGTTCCCGTGGTATTATTGACAGCAAAAACAACAATTGAAAGCCAGTTGGAGGGAATCAATTATGGTGCTGACGACTACATTACCAAACCTTTTAGTGTTAGCTATTTAAGAGCTCGTATCGTAAATTTAATGGAACAGCGCAAACGCCTGCAAAGCATTTTTGAAGACTACAATAAAAATTCGAATAAAAATGAAAAACTTACTACTGAACACTACCAACCGAAACCATATCTGGTAACTGATAAGGACGAAGAAATAATGCGAAAAATCATGAACTGCATTGAAGAAAACATTGACAATAATGAATTTTCAGTTGAAATTCTTGGTAGTGCTGTGGGTTTAAACAGAACGACCTTATACTATAAAATAAAGAGTTTAACAGGTTATTCTCCTGTTGAATTTATTCGTGATATCCGAATAAAACGTGCTGCACAATTATTGTCAGACAGTCAGCTACTAATCAAAGAAATAGCCGATATGACTGGATTTTCAGATATGAAGTATTTTACCAAATCTTTTAAAAATAAATATGCAGTTACTCCGACAGAATACCGGCAAAAATATAAAAGTTAAGAATCCTCCGGAAAAATAAAACCATTAGAGAGATAAAATCTGTATTTGGAATTCTAATGGTCTGCTAAACTAAAAAACACATTCCTCTAATAGCGATTTGAAGTTCTCTTGCAGTAGAATCCTATAGGCATAAAAAAAGAAGTCCGAGGACTTCTTTTTTACACTAGTGTTAAACAAAAAAACTAACTACAATCAACCACAAAAACAGTTAATCACTTAAACCATAATCACTAGATTGGAAAAAAAACTAAACTATTAAAAAACCTTACTTTTCAATTTTAGATACTCTAAACCAGTCAACATCGGCATAGCCAGCATTATTTATTTTGCCTTCTCTTAAGGCAGCAAAACCAATTTTTGAACCTATCCAAGTTCCTTCAGAAGCTATAAATTCTATACCGGCTTTTAAGTATTTTTTATCATCCAAACTATAATAAAACTGACACTTTCCTCCTTTTTGAACTGTAACTCTGAAGTAAAAAGTATTATTAGAAAGTGTCGCTATTTGCGCTGGTGTTTCTGTTGTGCCTTTATCGGCTTTATTAGCTGATAGCTGCATTAATTTTAACTGACCGTTACTGCGTTTAACTGCTAAACTGCTATAACTTCTTCCCATTACAACCAATTCAAATTGTTCATTATCAAAATTTGGCGTAAAGGTTATTTTAGCTGTTGCCATAAACTCTTCAGCAGGAAATTTTTGCGCAAGTATATTAGGTACCTGCCATAAGCTTTTGAAATCAGCAGGCTTTGGAATACAATTAAAACGAAAATACCCCATACCAGCCGAAGGACAACCCCAAACTAACTGCTTATTGGCATGCCATTGCCACTGTAAACCTTGTACAGGCTCATTGAATTCATCTGAATTAGGAGGTGTTGCTAACGAATATTGAAAATTTACGTTTGGTTTTCTGAAAGTCAAAACAGGCTCACCAATGCCATTTTTATCATTATCGACTCCCATTACCGGCCAATCATTTTTCCAAGTCATAGGATTTAAATGTACCACGCGGCCATAAGCACCCTGATCCTGAAAATGTATAAACCAGTCCTCTCCAGTTACTGTATCTACCCAAGCTCCCTGATGTGGTCCATTTATAGCAGTTTTTCCTTGTTCGAGAACAACCTTTTCTTCGTAAGGCCCATAAATAGATTTGGATCTCAAGACTAACTGCCAACCTGTAGCCACGCCGCCTGCAGGCGCAAAAACGTAATAATAACCATTACGTTTATAAAATTTAGGCCCTTCAACAGTAGTATGATTTTTATGACCATCAAACAAAAGCACTTCATTATCATCAGCCATACAACTGATGGGATCTATGCTGCAAAGCATTAAGACACTTTTAGTTCCGGCTCTGCTACCTGCAAGCGCATAACCCAGATAAGCCTTACCATCTTCGTCCCAAAATGGAGCGGGATCTATAATACCTTTTGCTGCTTTGATCAAAACTGGTTCGGACCATTTACCGTGCGGATTTTTGGTTTTAGTCATATAAATTCCAAAATCTGGATCTGGATAAAAAATATAATATTCTTCGTTATGAAAGCGTATACAAGGTGCCCAAACCCCATTGCCATGCTGTATTTCATTATAGATTTCTACAGGAGGCTGCTTAGGCAGTGCATAATTTATCAATTTCCAATTCACTAAATCATTGGAATGCAGAATGGGAAGACCCGGAATACAATTAAAGGATGAAGCTGTCATAAAATAATCTTTTCCCACCCGGCAAACGTCTGGATCAGAATAATCGGCATAGATAATTGGATTTTTATAATTTCCATTTCCAAGATCGGCTGTCCAGACCTGAGAAACTATTTCAGTATTTTTTTGTGCATAAACACTGCCTATTTTATTTATAGCTAAAAAGGCAAAAGCCATATATTTTATTTTCATCTGATTACTGTTTTATTTTGAAGTAAAATTAAAAGGCTATCCACTAAGGGTGTTTTCTAGTATTAAGCAAGCCATCATAAAAGAACCTATTGCCGTACCATTATTAGAGCGTACCGATTCATGGATATAATAACCATAAGTGTCGTTGTGAACCAGATTGTGCTATTTTGATTTTGAGCAGATACTATTACTGAACTGCATAAAAAAAACATAACACCGAGTTTTCTTAAAGCCCTTTCTTTCAATTTTTCTATTTTTAGCTTAAACATAGGTAAATTTATTAATGATGTATTATTATTCAATACAAAGAGATTAATGCTCTCTTTTTGCGGAAAGATTCAAATTTATGGCGACAAAACTAACTCCTAAAATGGAATAGGAAGAGGTCGATAAACAAAATATAAGGGGGTATTTTACAAAAATTAGACTTTTCATAGATGGCTATAAAAAAAGGCGGTCATCTTTTATAAAAGATAGCCATTTTTATAATTATTACTCCGCATAAAATGTATAGCAACCACCTTTAGCAGTTACGATATCATATTCAAAAGCTATAGGATTGTCTAAGCCTATTAATTTAGCCTTTTCCGAAATAATAGAATTTTGTATCTGCGGTATTTTGAAAAAGAAATTAGGATTTAAACCCTTAGCAGCTATCAAGCCTTTTCCTTTTAATTTTGAATAACTTCTCAAACGAAGATTTCCTCCTAAATTTGATTTTATTGTTACGGAAATGATTTTTCCCTTATCCCATTTCATTTCTCCAATTTCAAATCCCCCTTGAGCTCTTAATCCTGATATATTACCTTTTATCCATTCATCAGGAAGCGCCGGCAATAAATGCACAACGCCGTCGTAACTTTGCAGCAGCATTTCTGTTATACCTGCTGTACAGCCAAAATTACCATCTATTTGAAAAGGCGGATGTGCATCAAAAAGATTCGGATACGTCCCTCCTGATTCTCCTTTGCTTTCTGTTGGTGCTGGACGAAGTTGGTCCTTGATTAATTTATAGGCTTTATTACCATCTAATAGACGTGCCCACCAATTTACTTTCCACCCCATTGACCAGCCTGTCGAAACATCTCCTCTGGATATTAAAGTGTTCTTAGCAGCCTCAGCCAGTTCAGGTGTCCTAAAAGGAGATAACTGGCCAGAAGGAAACAATCCGTATAAATGAGAAATATGCCTGTGTTTATCATTTGGTTTATCCCAGTCCTGTAGCCATTCCTGCACTTGTGAATGATGCCCTATCTGCATTGGCGGCAGTCGTTTTAAAGCTACAGCTGCCGAATCGGCAAAATTCCTATCACTCCCCAGTACTTTAGAAGCATTAATAATATTATTAAACACATCAAAAACCAATTGATTATCCATAGTAGTTCCGGCAGAAACACCAACACCGCTTTGATACGTATTCTCAGGAGAAATAGATGGGGATACAACTAACCATTTTTTTTGAGGTTCTTCCTGAAGCACATCAAGATAAAACTGTGCAGCGCCTTTCATCACAGGATAATACTCTTTTAAAAATTCGGTGTCACCTGTATAAACATAATGCTGCCATAAATGCTGAGTCAACCAGGCGCCGCCCATAGGCCAAAGTCCGTAAAATCCGCCGTCGACCACACCTGTAATGCGCCATAAATCGGTATTATGGTGCATATTCCAGCCTCTGGCGTGATACATTTCTTTTGCACTCTCCTGTCCGGTTACCGCTAAATCTTTGAGCATACTGAAAAGCGGCTGGTGCATCTCACTCAAATTTGTTGCTTCAGCCGGCCAGTAATTCATTTCGGTATTAATATTTACTGTGTATTTACTGTCCCACGACGGACTTAATTTATGATTCCAAATTCCCTGCAGATTTGCCGGCTGACCGCCAGGTTGTGAGCTTGAAATGAGCAAATATCTTCCAAATTGAAAATAGAGGGCTACGAGCTGCGGATCATAATTTGTGTTGAATTCATTTATCCTTACATCGGTTGTTTTCTTTGATTGCGGAGAATCTCCAATATTTAAGCGTACTCTGTTAAAATATTTTTGATAAGCCGCAAGATGATCCCGATAAACGGTCTTATAATTTTTCTGAGAAACCTTTTCTAATATTGTTTTTGATTTCTGAAAAGGATTCTCTGAAAGGTCGCTGTAGTTTTTAAAATTAGTTGCTAAAGAAATTTGAATTACAACCTCATCAGCCTTATCAATCACCAACTTATCTATCGTTGATGTTAAGGTGCCGCCTTTTAAAACACAATTGACCTGACCAGTATAGTGTACTTTTCCAATTTTATTATCATTTGTACCCGAAGTTCCTTCAAAAACCAATCTATTTCCCTCCGTTTTTACTTTGCTTACCAATTGCGGACTTGTAGAAGTTATCGAAAAACTGATACTATTTTTCTTGTCTGCTGTCAGTTTTACAATAAGAACATCATCAGCAAATGAAGTAAAAAATTCTCTTTTATACGTTATACCGTTTACTTTATAACTTAAGGAAGTCATCGCTTTTTCGATATCCAAATCCCGTTTATAATGCGAAAAATTGTCATGATCTGGAAAATCAAGCCACAAACTTCCCGCAGTTTGATAAGGCATACCATAATTTAAATCACTTGGTGCCTGCCTCGGAAAGGTTTTATTTGCCAGATCCTGCGCTTCTTTATACTTGCTCTCAAAAATAAGTTTGCGGATTGCTTCAATATTGTGGTAGGTGTTTTTAGGTATATTATTTCCGGGTTCGCCAGCCCAGATGGTTTCTTCATTTAGCTGCAGTTCTTCTTTCGCAGGGTTACCAAAAATCATGGCGCCCAAACGGCCGTTTCCAATAGGTAGCGCCTCATTCCAATTGCTTGCCGGCTTATCGTATTGAAGTTTTAGTTCCTGTGTATTTCCTTTGGCTGCCGCCAGTACCAGGAAGAATAGTCCAACTATTTTTTTGTATTTTTCTATTTTCATTTGTATAAGGATAAAAACACGTCTGCCATAGTCTGTTAACCTGCAAAAAGAGAACTTTTCTGCAGGCATAATAAACTAAAAAACAAAAACGAATTCTAAAAAGTATTATAATTTTAACTGCTGCTCGGTCTGTTTTGCTGCCATACTGTTAATATAGACCTCGACATTATCATAAACTACGCTAAGGGTTCGACCATTTGCATCATTTTTTTCGGGATTAAGGCGATTATTTTTTTCCCAACCATCGGGCATTCCGTCATTATCGGTATCTTTTAGAGCAATTTCTGACGCTAGTTCCGGCCAGCCGCCAGCAGCACTCTGGCTATCTATAAGTCCATTTTTACTGCCATTTCCACCATCATTAATCGTCACTTTACCAGTCTTCACATCGTTTATTATACGAATATCAACTGCATCGCGAACCAAAGAGGCTCCTGCAAATTTTAGTACTAAATCATACGCTTTTTGCGCTGTATGAGTGGTAACAAAAGCTGCATTATGCGGTTTATTTTGTTTAATTGCCATTTTATCTGCCTCGGAAACTACCCCGTAACCGGCAGCAAATTGATTGTATACGCCGTATGTCCAGTTATCCTTTGTACTTTCAGGAGATCCTTCAACTTCATTTCCATTAATATAATATTTTCCCCAAATATTGTACACGGGATTTGGCGAAATGTTCGCTTTCGTATTTTTATCAATAGCAATAATACGGTTTCTTTTTACAGTGGCCGGACCTGGTTTGTAATAACAGTTTACAATATTTACATTCATTGCCTCGCCTCCATAACAGCTGTTTCCTCCCCAATTGTAAATTACGTTATTGCGTAAATCTACTAAATCAGTTAGTGCAAAAGCATGATTAGCATACTCACCCAAGCGAGGATTACGGCTGTCGTGGCTGGCCACCAAATTATGGTGAAAAGTTGCATTTTTACCACCCCAAACTCCGCCATAACCGTGAGATCCTTTACTATGGGCAGAGTTTTTTAAAGATTCTGAAATAATACACCATTGAAGTGTAAAATTTTCATTTTGATAAAAAGAAACGCATTCATCAGTTGACCAGCTTACTGAACAATGATCTATAATGATATTTTTATGAAAACGGCCGCCAAGGGCATCAGCTTCAATTTTGTTTACATCGCCCATTCGAAAACGAAGATACCGTAATACAACATTATCAGCGCTGACATCTACATCGTAGTGAGCAACACAAATACCACCGCCAGGTGCAGTCTGGCCTGCAATTGTAATATCATTGCTGCCAATATGCAGAGATGACTTTAAATAAATCGTCCCGCTTACATCAAAAACTACAATCCTCGGTCCTGTCTGATTGATTGCATATCGTAAAGTGCCAGGAGTCTCAGCATCTTCTAAGGAAGTAACTTTGATTACCTTTCCCCCTCTCCCTCCTATTGTTTTACGGCCTCCTCCTTCTGCACCTGGAAACGCAAAAGCTTCCTCTTCTATGGGGTGCCTATTTATGAATTCATCTTTGGGAGAATATGACGTCTCATGCCATTTACCTGCTGGTACAAAGGATAATATACTGTAAGTACAAAATATTCCTATTACAGCGCTTGTTACTTTTTTATACATATTAAAAATATAAAGTTTTATATTTAGCAGTAGCAACAAAGGGAATATGATTGTCATGACTTCCTTACTTAAAGCTAAAAAATATGATTACTCGCAGATTAAAACCATCTGTTATCACCTGCTACACCCGTTCCTGTAAAACCAGTACCTTCTTTGATGTGAAAATCAATAGCTGCAGGATTTAAAAACAAGCCATAAATATCTAACGGAACCGCCGTTATACCAATCAGAGGCCTTGCATCAACAATTAAATCCTTTGTCATATAACTGCCTGTGTATGAAATAGGAATGCTCGCATAATTACCGTTTGTACTATTAATCTTAGCACCTCCATTTGGACCTCCAATAATCATATTCTGAACAGTAAGCTGTACTGGCTTGGCATTGTCAAAGAGCCACAAATGTCCCATTGCAGCAGTAATATTTACGCATGTAATGTTTGAAAAATTAATTTTTGCAGCCACGCGCACATCAGCAAATCGGGTACTAATTTCGGTCAGTGTGCAATTTTGAGCTGTTATCGAATTTATAACTTGTCCAGAAGCTACATTAAAGAGACCATAACCACCTGTCTTAGAAATCTTACTATTGGTAACACTGATATCATTTACTACAGAAGTACCGCTTAAACGCACTATAGAATTAATATTATCTATTTCGCAGCCATCGACATTAATGTTGTGTACATTTTTGGTTCCCAAGTCAATAAAAAATGCGGCGGCCGAAGTTGTATTTAGATATTGAATAATTAAATCATTAATCTGCGTCTGTACTCTAAAACGTGCATTTATCAGTTTGGGCAGTACACCGTTAGAATCAGCAACTCCCACAAAAGCAATATCATTAACCCCAGTAGGAATGGTAATATCTCCACCAATATTATAAGTAGTGTTTTTATTAAAAACAATGGTAAAATTTTTAGAACCCGAAGCTACCAAGCCACCAATAGCGGCTGCAATTGTCGCTGCATTATCAGCAGGCAGTACATTATAAATAGTACTTTCAAATATACCAGTTGTTCTTACGTTGAGTGAACCTCTTACATTTGAGTCGTTGAAAATCTTTACTGTATAACCCGTTCCAATTGCTAAATTATCTATCACCAAAGAACCTGCTATTTTTTGTTGTTCGGTTAAAGTGATTTCTTTAATACTTACTCCTGCCTGATCATATAAAACCACTTTAGTAACCCTTGGAGAAATAGTCCAGTCAATAGATAAACTATTTGCTGCCGGAGTATAACCTTTAAACAACTGCTCTGCAGGGGTTCTAAAAAACATGTGGCTTAATTTAGATTCAAGCCCTGTCACTTCATTAATACTTTTCATACGAACCGAATAACCTGAATCGCCATCAAGTTCATTAAATATTTCACGATATTCAACTTTAGTCTGGTTGGTAGAGGCTGCAAAAGGAACCAAATCAGAGCCTTTCAGTTCGACAGTTTTTACAATTTGATTGAATAGCAGACTATCTTTACTAAATTCAAAAACATATTTAGTGGCATCTATAGATTTTGTAAATTTTAATTCTACCTCAGTAGATTCTACTTTAGAAACTTCAAATAGCAGAGATTTAAAAAGGCGGTCGTGTCCCGCTTCCACTTCCCAGTCATTATAATCTTTTTCACAGCTTACCAGCACCATGGCAAGTAGAGAAAATAATCCGAATACTATATTTTTTTTCATTTCTTCAAATTTTACAGGTTTAAGTTTAGTATCCAAAGGAGTTCGTTAAATTTCCTTTAGATTCAAATAAATCTTCATAATAAATGGCGAAGTAATGCCTGTAATTACAGCTTCTGTTTCCCATTGTGTATTGTACTAAATTGGATTGTATTTCTCCCCCATTTGTCATTGAGCCTAAGAAACTGGAGTAATCATATGATTTATTGATACCCGTTCCTGCCAATAAAATACGTGTAGGCCAGTCGATATAATTTTTATTGGTGCCACTGATCGGCTTTTGTGCATTTTTTGTAAACCAGGAAGCCGATAAATATTCCGGCCCAGGACTTGCTCCTAAATTTCTATAATAATTAATTGTACTTTTGTCAATAAACTCTGCATCTTTAAACTTATAATAAATTGTCTGCGGAAAGTCAGATGCCTGATAACTTTTATCAAAAATCGTAACTGCTTCTTTATTGTCAAGCATTAAGCACAATGTCTTTTTCATGGTTTCAATTTTTTCATATAAAAGTCCCCATCTAACCAGATCTTGTTTGCGTATGGCTTCACAGCCAAATTCCCATGCACGCTCATTAACAATGGCGCTAAAGAAATCAGCATCATACTGTTTTACTTTTTGCGAATTGCTGCCAAAAGCACGTGTTCTTACAGTTTCTAATGCTTGACGCGGGGACATTTTAGCCACCGAACTAAAATTATCAGGACTTGATAACTGGCTTTCGGCTTCGGCAAACATCAAATAAATATCAGAATAACGCATTAAAATCCAGTTTACACCTGTCGCAATACGTGAATTAGCGGTTTTATGTAAAGCTAAGTAAGAAGGATTCATCCAGTATAAACGCCATTTTGCAAAGCTCACACTTAAGGCATCAGTTTTCATTACTTCTTTATTCTCACTTCCGTAACTTGTCCAAGACAGGGTAACATCGCGGCGCAGATCGTCTGGATCAAAAGAATAAAAATAGTAAGCCTGTGAACTTACATAGCTTCCTCCAAAGCCTCTAGAACCATTTTTAGTATTAGAAGCCACTTCATACCCCATTAACGAACCTATATCTCCGTTATTACCTAGACCAAAAGCAACTTCGAATAAGTTTTCATTTGAGGCATTTTGCCCCAGATTACAAATTGTTTTCCAAATATTTTCATAATTCGGATCTAATGAATGCTGGTGCTCTGAACTGCCTAAAATTTCGGCGGTCTGCTGTGCCGCAATCTGATAATAATCACGCCAATTTTTAACACGACCAACATAGTATCCATTTTCAGCCTGTATTGTTGGATGACGCTCCACATTCTCATCTGAAAAAAGATTACCGTCATGCAACGACCAGCCTCCCGCAAATAGGGCGACCCTTGCCAGTAATCCTTTGGCAAAGGCCTTAGAAATACGTTCTGCAGAAGTATATTCTGGAGCCATTTTAAGGTAAGGCAGATATTCTACAGCTTCAGTTAAATCTTTTACCAATTCTGCATAAACTACATCTCTGTCTGTTTTTCCAATATACACATTCGACAAATCAGATTTTGACGGCTCGCCTTTATAAGGTATATCACCCCAAAACCTAACCAGCTCAAAATAAGCTAAAGCTTTAAGTGTCAACGCTTCACCCAATAAAGGTTTCATTTCATTGGCTTTGGATTCGAAAACAGGAGAATTACGAATGCCATCTACAGCAGATGAAGCAAGTTCTGCAAACTGAAACAGGGTTTCCCATTTTGTAGTGGTATTGTAAGGATCGTCATAAAAATTACCCGCTCCGGAGTCAGAACTGGTAGAATTATATCCTGTTGTGGTAAATCCTGTATTGGTCTCAATATCACTCACACCCTGCCAGTTTACCGATAATTTCTGCCCATAAATGTAGGTATCGGTCATTTTTCCATAGACTCCCATTACAGCAGCTTTAGCCATAGAAGTAGTGTTGAAAACAGTTTGTGAACTTAGTTTAGAAGGCGAAGTGGTTTCTAAAAAATCTTCATTGCAGGAAATAGTTCCCAAAGCAACGAATACAAATGCTGTATAAATATATTTTTTCATGATAATAAACGATTAAAATGTTAAATTGGCACCAAATAATATGGTTCGTGCTTTTGGATAAGCTGACCAGTCCAGCCCAGGAGTTAAAGCAGAACTATTGGTGCTAACCTCTGGATCCTGTCCTGAGTAGCGGGTCCAAACTTTTAGGTTATTACCCGATACATAGCATCTTACTTTTTGAATAAACTTTCCTTTGGCAATTGTTTCAGGAAGTGTATAGCCGATAGTAAGATTTCCTAAACGTAGAAATGAACCGTCCTCAATAGCCCAGTCGGTAATAATTGTAGAGTTGGACAAAGGATGCCAGATGCTAGCACCTTGGTTTACTTCCTGTAATAACTGTGGATTCGCATCGTTTCCAAACATGATGTTATTTCCAGTAACCGGATCAATGGTTGTAAAACGATTGTCCAGACTCATCAATGCATTAGCATTGTTATAGCGTTTAGAACCACTGAAAGTCGAATTATCAATTTTGTTGGCATTATAAATATCATTACCGTAAGACCAGTTGAACAACGCTGAAAAATCTAAGCCTTTAAAAGCACTGCTAATAGCAAAACCACCTGTATGTTTTGGCTGTGCACGTCCGATGACTTTTCTGTCTTCATTAGGATTAATGACATTTCCAGTACCGCTTAATTTTTTTAGTTTCATGTGCCCTGGTCCAAAATAATTACCAGAAGTCGTAATTACCTTAGAGGCATCAGCAACACCTTCTTTTAAGATCCATTTTTTCTGTACATTATCGAAATTAAAATCATCAAATGTATACATGCCATCTGATACGTAACCGTACATCAAACCAACTGGCTGTCCTACACGCACTCTATAATCATCACGTCCAACATTGGGGGCCCAATTTGATGCTGCAATCATTTCGCTTGAACCATCAAGGCTTTTTACAATATTTTTATTAAATGCAATATTAAAGTTGGCCGATAATCGAAACTGAGAAGTTTCGATTATATTTCCGTTTACAGTAAATTCGATCCCTTTATTAGAAGTGCTTCCTATATTTTGATATTGAGAAACATAACCTGAGTTCGAAGGTAAAGCTACTGCTAATATCAAGTCATTGGTATCAATTTTATAAGCATCGATATTTACTGTTAATCTTTGATTAAAGAATCCCAGATCTAATCCCAAATTGGTAGAGACTGTAGTTTCCCATGTAAGATTTTCATTCTTTAAAGTATTTGAAGGTTTTAAAGAACTCTGTCCTACTTCACTAATATAAATAAGGCGATTAGCTGTATTTTCAAAACTATAATCCTGGCGCCAGTATGATCCCACACGGGCATTTCCAACTTCTCCAAAACTTAAACGAAATTTAGCATCGGATAACCAACCTTTAGTTTTTTTCATGAATTTCTCATCGGACATACGCCAGGCAAATGCTGCTCCTGGGAAATAACCCCAGCGATTATCCGGAGCAAAAACATTTTTACCATCAAAACGAGAAGTAAAACTAAAGATGTATTTATCATGAAGCGTATAATTAATACGTCCGAAATAAGAAGAAGTTCTAGTTGGTTCTCCAATAGTTGTATAAGTAGGCAGCGGTGTACCATAATTCCACATAGCCAAAACATCACTGGCACCAAAATCGGCAGGGAAAAATTTGGATTGGACTAGAGTTTCATTAACTTGAGAACTTCTGGCTTCCTGTCCAAGCAGGAAATTGAATTTATGAACCGATTTGTTAAATCCCCTATCATAACTTATGGTATTTTGAATAGACCAATCCGCACCTTTTATATCTTGACGTTTCGCTACCGGCTGGCCGCCATTTGCACTTGCTTCCCCAGTGTTACGCAGCCATATATTATCTGTATAATTTCTATTTAGTCCATAGCTGCCCTGCGTAACTATCGAAAGTCCTTTTAAAGGTTTCCAGGTCAGACCTCCATTCATTGTCAAATTAAGGTTGTTCTGCTCTTTATATTCGTTGATAATATTATATATTGGATCATTTAAACTGCTCAAAGCTTCAGCAGAAGTAATATTATCTGTTCCTCCTAAAGCTGACTCAGGATCCAGATATGTCAAACTCCTCACTGGAGCATATTTAATGCCATCCTTCAGTTTTCCTCCATTGGAAACGCTTGGTCCGGTTATTACAGTATTTGAGAAACGAGAGTTAAAATCAAAACGGAATTTAGAACTCAATTCTTTATTCAATTTAAAACTAACATAATCTCTTTTATAAGCCGAATTGATCATGATAAAGTCTTCCTGATCATGTGTATAGTTTAATTTGTACTGCAGTTTTGCATCTCCACCAGTCAGACCAATATCGGTATGCGTCTGCACTCCTGTATTTCCGTAAAGCTGCTCCTGCCAGTCTAAACCTTTTTTGGATTTGTAAATATCTATATCTTCCCATAAACCATAAGCAGAATAAAAACTGGTGCCCGTTACACTAGATCCTGGATCCAGTTCTTTTTGAAAATATACATACTCATAAGGAGATAAAACATTGGTAAGTTTATAGGTCTTTTTTAAGCCTGTATATGCATTCACCGTAATTTCTGTCTTTCCCTTTTTTCCTGATTTAGTAGTAATAAGTACTACTCCATTGGCTCCTTGAGAACCATAAATCGCTGTCGATGAAGCATCTTTTAATACATCAATAGTCTCAATATCACCCGGAGGAATATCATTAATGGTATTGACTTGAAAACCATCAACAATATAAAGCGGGCTATTGTCCTGAGTAATAGAACTGCCTCCCCGAATTCTAACGTTGATCTGCGCATCTGGAGAGCCTTCTGTTATGGTAACATTTACACCCGCTAAACGCCCAGCAATGGCCTGAAGAGCTGAAGTTGCAGGAATATCTTTCAGATCCTTCATATTTACAGAAGCCACAGAACCTGTTAAATCTTTACGTTTAGCAGTTCCGTATCCAATCACTACCACCTCATCAAGGTTTGTAGAGGCATCTTTCATGATCACATTTAAACTGCTTCTTCCGTCAATTGCAATATGCTGGGTTTCCATACCAATAAAAGAAAAAGTTAGAGTAGCATTTGAAGGAACTTTTTCAATAATAAAATTTCCATCAATATCAGACATTGTACCTTTTTTAGTACCTTTTAATAAAATAGATACACCCGGTATTCCAAGTCCTTTTTCATCTACAACTTTACCTTTTACTGTTATTTCATTTTGAAAAAATGGAAACAAATCAAAAGGAAAATTGTTGTGGTTCTTAATGTTTCGCGAAAAATCAAAACGGGTTAATCTTGCTGAATTTGAGTCTGTACTGGCACTGGCAGAAAAATCAAAGAGTAAAACTACTGCTGAAAGCAAAGCGGCTTTATTCCTGACTTTCTTTACCATGCCAAAGTGGTTCTTTGACAAATTCGTTTTCATACGATAATGGTTTAATTGGTTAGTTGGTATAGTTAATAGTTATTAAAAAAAAAATTGTTCAACGGCATGGTTTCGCAGCCGACACAAGACCTTATTTAACAATATTTAAATAATGAGCATAAAAAAACACATTCTGAAAAAAATAGATCCTTTTTATGATTTATTACTAAAGCAAAACTAGATTTTAATCATAAATTGAAGGAGGTCTAAACACAATATGATAGGGGACATTTCACATAAACACTTTATTTACATGACTTTAAAGAATAATATCCAAAAAACACCACTGCTTTTAACGATCATAATTCCTGCAAAAGATTCAATGCTTCCTCCTAAAAAAAAAAGAACTGTGATTTTAAGATTATCACAGCTCTTTTTTGTCTTTAGAGAACAATCAAAAATTAGTCAGCATACTTAAAAGTATAACTTTTTCCCTTTTCAGTTTTGGCATCAAATTCGAATGTCTTTGCTACTGCTGTTCCCTTAAATTCGGCACTGGAAGAAATCACTGGTTTTTCAACTGGCTGGTATTTGTAAAAAGTGTTTGGATTGTTTCCTTCAGCTTCACTTAAGCCAGAACCTTTTAATTGGGTATAAGTTCGCAGACGCATATTTCCTCCTAGGTTCGATTTAATCGTTACAGAAACCAATCTGCCGTTTTTCCACTCCATATTTTCGATTTCAAAACCGCCGCGAGCTTTTAGCCCTTTGATTGTACCATTCTGCCAAACATCCGGCAAAGCAGGCAGTAAACTTAGAGCACCGTCATGGCTCTGAATAAGCATTTCGGCAATACCAGCTGTACATCCAAAATTCCCATCAATTTGAAACGGAGGATGCGCATCAAACATATTGGTATAAGTACCACCATCCGGATCCTTAATAGTTGTATTGGCAGGTTTCAAATTGAGCTGATTCGTAATCAGTTTATAAGCATGATTTCCGTCTAAATATCTAGCCCATAAGCATACTTTCCAGCCCATTGACCAGCCTCGGCTGGCATCTCCCTTGCCAATAAGTGAATTTCTGGAAGCTTCAAAAAGTTCAGGAGTTTTAAAAGGAGAAACTTCTCGCCCCGGAAACACACCCCATAAGTGCGATAAATGACGGTGCGAATCATTTTTGCGATCCCAATCTTCCAGCCATTCCTGCAACTGTGTATATTTTCCAATGCGCATTGGTGGCAGTTGTTGGCGGATTTTTTTCAATTCCGTTACCCATTGTTGATCCTCTTTAAGTATTTCTGCGGCATCAATGGTGTTAGACAGTAAATCAAACACCATCTGATTATCCATCGTGACACCCGCAAAAACAACACAACGTTCCGTACCTATACTCCCATCTGGTTTTACATATTCATACGATTGTAAACCGGGAGTATGTTCCGGGGAAATAGATGGAGAAACTACTAAATATCCAGTTCTCTTGTCTTTAATTAAGAAATCCTGATAAAACTCGGAAGCACTTTTTAGTATGGGATACACTTCTTTTAAATAAGATTGATCTCCCGAAAAAAGGAATTTTTCCCATAAATGTGAAGCAAACCAAGCATTACAAGTAGGCCAGATTCCTGCGGTCGCATCAACAGCACCCGTAGAACGCCATAAATCAGTATTATGATGCAGTGTCCATCCTCGGGCTCCATACATTTCAGAGGCTGTTTGTTTTCCTGTTTCACTAACTTCTTTAATTAACTTTATAAAAGGTTCATGGCATTCTGAAAGATTAGTTACTTCGGCAGGCCAATAATTCATCTCGACATTAATGTTAGTAGTGTATTTACTATCCCAAGCTGGATACTGCCCTGCATTTGGATTCCAAATTCCTTGTAAATTGGCAGGTTGAGTACCAGGCTGAGATGAGGCAATAAGTAAATAACGTCCGAACTGGAAATAGGTTGACACTAAATCAGGATCATCTGCCTTTGAAAATTCAGCAATACGTTGATCCGTAGGTTTATTTATCTGTGGAGAACTACCTAAATCTAACTCAACCCGATTGAATTGTTTTTGATAAAAAGCAATATGATCTTGTCTGGCTTTTTGAAATGATTTGGAAAATGCAAGCAAATAATCTTTAGCTCGTTTTTCGGCATCGGCACTGATGTCTTTGTAATTCTTAAAATTGGTAGCTACCGCTATATAAATAAAGACTTCGTCGGCATTTTTCACATTGATTGACTCTCCTTCTTTTGATTGAATTCCGCCTTTCGCCTGTACTTTTATCTGCGTATTAAAATGCAATAAATTGACTATATTTTCTTCTTTCTCACGGGCACATTTACCATCAACAACAAGTAATTGATTCTGGTTATCAGGTACCGAAGCGGTCACTTTTACCATATTGGTTTTGAGAGGTCCTGCAAAAGAGACATTAAAATTAAGCGCTCCTTTTTTATCTGCAGAAAGTCGAATAATAATAAGCTGGTCTATAAAAGAAGTAAAAACTTCGCGCTGAAAGTTAACCCCGTCTACAGTATATTTAGTCGTTGCAATTGCTGTCTTTAAATCCAGATCTCTGTAAAAATTAGTATACTTTTCATGACCCGGAACTGATAAAACTAGATTTCCAATAGATTGATAAACTTGGCCATGTGAAGTTGTTTTGCGATCTGCAATGATATCAGATAAAGCCAGTTTTTGGGCTTCTATAAAATTTTCATCTTGAAGATAATTTTGAATCTGCTTTAAACTTTTTTTCGCATTTGGATTAACGTTCTGATAAGGACTTCCTGACCAGAAAGTATCTTCATTAATTTGAATAGTATCCGATTGAGGCACACCGTAGACCATGGCTGCTAATCTGCCATTGCCAAGAGGAACTGCATCTGTCCATGCTTTGGAAGGCTTATCATACCATAAAACCAATTTCTTCTGAGCAACGGAATTGAACAAAAAAAATATAAAGAATGAAAATGATAAAACAGATTTATTTAAAAAAAAATTCATAGACTACTATTTAGCGGAAGGTATCCAGTTATCAGATCCATTTAAGACATTTTCCATCGAATACAACTTAGCTTCAGCAACAGAAAGTGCTCTTAAACCTTTCCACTTCGCCCGGCCAGCCATATCAGCTCCTTTTCCTTTGTTGTTGTATTCATACAGATGCAGATCGGCACTGGTAGAAGCATAATCCATACGCCATGTAGTCGGCCATCCCTGCGGATTTAATTCTTTTGCTATTTCACAATTCAACCAGGCTACTTTAGGAAAATTATGCCAGGGGCGCCCCAGACTGAAAGGTTGTTTATCATCATTTTGACGAGGACTGTTCCCAAGAAAAGTCAACTTACATTTGTTAAACACGAAACCGTACTTTTGATCTTTTGGCGTACTCGGAGCTGTAATCCAGCCACCACCGAAACTTCTGATTTCACAGCTTTCAAAATAGCCAATCCCTCCCCCATAGATATAATCTGTTCTACCTAAAATCATACAGTTTTTAAAATAGCTTCGTGTGCCATCTTCCCCCAGCAACATGGTATCCTGGTATCCTAAAAAATTACAATTAATAAAAACATTTTTATCTGATGTAATAAACACTGCCAGAGCCTGCCCAACAGGTCCTGCTGTATTTTGAAAGGTTATATTTTCAGCTCTAAATTCATCTCCCTGAATGGTTACTGAAGCCGAAGTTCGGATATTCTGTCCTTCCCATTTAGCGGCGTCTTCTGCTGGACATTTATTGTTTAGCCCACCTGTACAGTCGAAAATATGATAACTTAAAATCGTTTTTTTACGATTTTCTCCTCTAAATGTGACTTTCTTTTTATCAGCAGGAACAATGATTTTTTCGTTATTATATAAACCGTTTTTTATAAAAATTACCGTGCGTTCTGCTCGATCAGACGGCACTGCGTTAACAGCGTCCTGAATTTTAACATAATCACCGCTGCCATCTATTGCTACTGTAATTTGATCGTTAATCTGAGCCGACAAGCAATTTGATATAAATAATATAGAGACAGTAAAAACAGCCCGTTTGTAAAAGGAATTTTTCATAATTTAAGTTCGAAAGTTATTTATGTGGTTTAGTAAGCTAATTGCTTATAGATAGTTAGTTGGATTTCAAAATTATTTCTGTGGCTTAGCAAGAAAGCCCATTTCAGATAGCCAAGCCTCACATAAAGCTGGCCAGAATTGTGTAGAACCGGGATTATTGCGAAGGGCAATATTATGATCTCCTTGTGGGAAAATATGTAAAGCCGCTTTCACCTTGCCTTTTAAAAGTACTTGATAATATTGAATACTATTGAGCGGATTTACCACATGATCATCAGCTGCACAAATAACAAATGCAGGAGGTGTAGAAGCGGTAACATTTAATTCTCCTGAAAAAAGCTCTTCGTTTTTCGGTTCTGGATTTACACCTAATAAAGCTTCGTAGCTGCCTTTATGGGCATTTTGTTTCATACTAATAGCTCCAGAAACAAGAATTTGAAAATTTGGCTGTATGTGTACTGAATCCAAATCGTCTTTAATTTGAGCATAATCGGTAGTAATTGTGGCAAGATTGGCCGTTAGACCACCTCCCGCAGAAGCTCCCATTACTCCAATTTTCATGGGATCAATTCCCCATTGAAGCGCACGACTTCGAATAATTTTAATCGCTCTCTGTCCATCCATAATAGGACCGAATGGCGGGTTTGTCAAATCTGGAGAAGTGGGTAGGCGATACATTACAACAAAAGCATTTACACCAAAAGTATTAAACCACTTAGCCAATTGAAATCCAGCAATATTATAAGTCAATTTTTTATAACCTCCAGGAGGAAAAATTAAAACCGCCGTTCCTGTATTTTCTTCTTTAGAAGTAAAAAAAGCATATATCGAGGGGACATCAACCTGAGTTATGCGTTCACGGTCTTCTATCTTTTTTAATTTCATTCCTTTGGAATTAGGCATTTTACCCTTTTCCCAGAGCGGGATAATTTCCTGGCTAAAAGCTGTATTTATAGAAGATATGAAGAGAAAAAGAAGTATAATATTTTTCATTTTATTTGTCTTTTTTTATGAAAGGTATTTTTACTAGGGACAAGAAATTATTGCCTTGGATTACATCTGAATTAACCGTTTCAACGAAAACTGAAGCAGGTACTTTCTGAAAGCAATTGTTGACTAATATTGTTTTACAGTTATCTAATTTAAGTATAGGTTGGTCTGCAATCGGTTTTTTAGATTTCACATCATTAAACAACAGTTTTTCACAATTCGTAAACTCAAAAGCAGGGCCTTTTTCGGTTACGATATCTACATTAGAAAAGGTCACATTGCTTGCTAGATTCCCTGTAAAGCCTTCTTTAGCTTCCATATTAATATTCGTAAAAGTAAGTTCATCTATAGGCATTTCTTCTATACCATAAATTACTCCGACTTTATTAATACTTCTTCCTGTTACATTACTGATGGCTATATTTCTAAAAATTGGAGTACGCTCTGAAACGGGTTCGACTTTGGATGATCTATCATAAAAAAGATCAAACGTAAAGGCATTACGGCTTATATTACGCATCACAATATTGGAGACCATAATGTTTTCAACTATTCCTCCACGACCTCTGGAAGCTTTCATTCGGATACCTGCATCTGTTCCATCAAAAACACAATTCGTAATTACAACATTTTTTACCCCGCCGGACATTTCACTTCCAATTACAACACCGCCGTGTCCTGCCAGCATTACACAATTAGTAATAGTAATGTTTTCACACGCTTTTCCATATTCACGCCCATTAAAATCTCTACCTGATTTTATAGTAATACAATCATCACCTACACTGATAAAACAATCCGAGATCCTGACATTCGAACAGGATGAAGGATTAATGCCATCTGTGTTGGGCCCATGAGGTTCTTTATCCGGATTCAAAATAGTCACTCCATGTATCCGCACATCATTACAACCCACAGGATTAATCGTCCAAAAAGGCGAATTTATAATGCGGATTCCCTCAATATTAATTTTATTGCATTCAACGAATTGAATAAATGGTGGTCTAAAAAACTGCGTTTTTAAAGTATTTTGATAATAGGGTTCCACTTGCAGCCTGCTGTTCTGCCTTGCCCAAAGGTTTTGTAATTCGGTAGGCTGCGCAAGCTCACCCTTCGATTTCAATTCTTTATTGATTCTCTTAGCTTCCTCCCACCAAGCAAAACCGTTACCGTCTATAGTTCCTTCGCCTTTAATGGTAACATTGTCCGCATTTTGTGCATTGAGCAAAGGGGCAAATGTTTTCATAAACACTCCCTCATAGCGGACTTTTTGAAAAGGCAGGTAATCTTTAAAATTAGATGAAAATTTCAAAGTCGCCCCAGCCTCTAAATAGATTGTAATATTGCTTTTTAAAGTTATAGGCCCGGTCAGGTAATTACCCGCTGGAAAATAAAGCGTACCTCCGCCCTCTTTTGAAGCGAGAGCTATGACCTTATGAATGACCGCTGTACAGGATTTATTTCCTAAATTATCAGCTCCTAATGCTTTAATATCATAATTTTTAGCCCATGCACTTAGAGAGCATAGAAAAAAGAACAAATAAAAGATTTTTTTTAAAAAAATATATTTCATAATTTAAAATGTGTGATAACAAATGATAGTCTTACAAAATTCAAAGTGCAGCTCCAGCGGGCAGCCATTGATTTTCAATTTTGAAAATAGTATTCAAACACAGCTTATTATTTAGTTCGGTAGAAAGAAAATGAGTCCATTTGACACGTCGGCTTGTCACAGCACCTGGACCATAATTATTACATTCGGCGTAATAAGCCGTTTTTTCACTAGATGGTTTTCCCCAATTGTGCCACCCTTCCTTACGAATATGAGCATCCATAAAGCAGCCGGAAAAAATCACATTAGCATATTCACGCCACGGACGCCCCAAATAAACTTTACGAACTCCAGGCGCGGCCAGAAGTTTACATTTTAAGAAGACAAAACCATATCTGCTGTTTTTAGAAGTATTTGCTGCAGTAATATAAGAATTGGCTTTACTGTATAAAGTACAGGTATAAAAAACAGCTGTAGCAGAACCAAAAATATAATCAGTAGTTCCTTCGATGTAACAATTACTAAAATAGTGACGCCGATTTTCTCCGGCAGTATACAAAGTATCCTGATTACCCAAAAAATTACAATTGTAAGCTTTAAAATAATCTCCTTCAACATGGAGCGCCACGGCCTGACCAACAGCTCCTGCAGTGTTCTCTATTGTTATGTTTTCAATACTAACATTATCGGCAAGTATTTTTAGAGTATAACTTGTAAAAGTGCCAATCGCAGGCTGGCCGTTGTAATTATCAAATGAAATAATGGTGCGCTCTTTGTTTTCACCAATGAGGCATATATTACTATTAAAAGAATCGATAATGATTTTCTCCTTGTAAATGCCGTTTTTAACAAAAATAGTCTTTGCTTGGGAAGGAAAAGCACCACAGGCAGTAACTGCCTTCTGAATCGAAACAAAATCAGCAGAACCATCTAATGCAACCGTAATAGTATCTTTAGCACCTGCACACCATGCTTTCGATAAAGGATATAAAAATAGAAAAAAGTATACTATTAGTGTGATATTTTTTTTCATGGATAGTATTTAAAATAAAAACAACAAATCTGTATGGTCAGTTGTAAGCTTGGAGTATCTTGACTTCTAGGGATCACTTTAAATTAAGATTGCCTAGAGGAGCAAAAATAGAAGGTTCCATATAAAAGAATATAGGGCATATTACAATTACTGCAGGGTGAAATCACAAAAATTGGCAATAAATACTCTTTGGTAATTAAACATGCAGTCAATTAAAAAATCATGTGGGGATAAAAAAGTAATGCTCTCGCTATTTGGAAACATGTGAGAAAAAACACAAAGGAGAAAAGAAACAGCTGAGTACATAGATACATAAGACTATATCTTGTATTTTTTATTGTTCCCAGGTTTATGTTCCTGAATATTTGGTGGCGATCTAGAACAGGTATATAAATATTTCAACTAATACCTCGCTGTATACTATCTGTAAAAAAATGAAATATATTTTTCTTTCCTAGCGTATACAATATTTATTCTTATTAATTGTACTTATAGAGTTAAATCATATATGAAAAAACTCAAATTGTTATTTTTGAATACGAATATGAAGAGAATAAATCTAAAATACTTTTCTTAAAAACTCTCGAATTATTTGAAAATGAAAAACCATGTCAAGATCCTGATTTCAAAATTAAATCTTTAATATCACATTTGAGCTAATCAAATCAACAGTTTTTTAAATTCCTACAGCCGAGAACAGAGTAGCAGCGACATCGAATTTCCTGCCACTTTCTTTCATAAATAATGTTATTACGATTAGTTGGGTAAATGGATCCAGAAACAAAAATATTCCACATAAATGGCATAAAAAAGGATGGTTTCTGATAATATTGGTCAATTTCCCCCTTCATAAAGCGACCCAATGAGCCCGAATTTATTTATCCTCTTTATGATTTTCTATACTTTCGCTGACGCTATCGAAGACAAATCCTTTGCTATTAAATTCTATAGGGTATTCGGGCATAAAATACGCAATTCCCATATAACTTGTCACCACGCCCTGTCCTTGTATGAGTTTATCTCTACTGCGCAGAAAAATGATCGGGCTTATGGTCTTGCTTCCCCCATAACTGATGTATCGGAATTTACCCCGTAGGGTATCGCCTGATATGAGTCCTTCCACAGCTCCAGAATCTTTCATAGCCCTGCTGCCGTAGCAAACTTCATAGCTCCCATAAAATCTCTTTTCATAAGATGCAATGCTTAAAAATGCAGTGTCTTTACCTTTTACTGCCCTGTAAAAAGCTTTTTTTTGCTGTACATCATTACAGCCAGTTATGCACAACAAAGCGATAACCACACCAATTCGGCAAATAACATCTCTTAATTCTTGAAAGTTCATATCGGTAATTTTTAAAATAATATTATATTTCATGTAGACAAAAAAGACATGAAAAGCATAATGATAATCTTCAAAAGTTTTTAATTCATTGTTAAAATCAAAAGTATTTTTTTCAAAATTATATGAACAATGTATCAATTAATATTTGTATCAATTGCTAAAAAAAGCAACATCTAAGTATGGCTTGAAAAAAGCGGCCGTATTTGATTCAATTCAGACACTTCAATGTTCTGTAGCTCTGGGAAGATCTCCTATGATAATGACCTAAACAATTAGCTCTTGCTGCTGCTTTGATCATTTCAGACGTCGCAATACTGTAGATTAGTTCTTGAATTATCAGATATTTAATAATCCACGAATTATTCTTCCACTAATTTTTTTTATTTACTAGTATTATGGAAAATCTTCAAAATAATTTTAGATTACGTAAATATCATTTAACTTCCATATTAACTGTTTAACTTTAGAATTTAGAATTTATAAAAGAAAATGCTTCCCATTTACTTTTATTGATTTCATATAGATAGTTTAATTTTGGAGCTTCTCCAAAATAATTTACTTCCTGCTCTGCTATTTTTTCTGCACCAAGACGTCTAATGGCAATCTGGGAACGGATATTGTCTGCCCCAATATGGAAATAAACTTTTGAAACGAATTGAAAAATATAATTCAACATTGTGGCTTTCACCAATCGGTTTATTCCTTTCCCCCAATAAGCAGTCGCATAAAAGGTATAACCTATAAATATACTATTTTCCTCTTCGTTATAATCGTAAATCCGAGTACTGCCTATTGTCTCTCCTGTTGTTTTATCTACAATTTTAAAGGCTCCCTTACTTTGCAGTGCGCCATCAAAGAAGATTTTGAACACTTCTTTTTTCCAACGGTCTTTGTTAGGGTGCTGCTCCCATATTTTCGGGTCGGAAGCAGCAGCAAATAAGACATCAAAATCTTTTTCCTGTAAAGGATAAAGCAAAACATTATCATTTTCTAATGTAGGCTGAATGTTAATATTCATAATATTTTTTTTTATAATTGACTAAATCTTTTTCCTTACTCTTTGTTATCTTGTTTTTATGTATGGTAATATAAAAAATGACAAGTCGCTTTGTGCTTCAATGTATTTTTACTACTCATTTGCTATCAGCAAAAAGGTACATAACTATCAGTTTATTGCAAATTTCATTTTTGACAGACAGCTATTGGCTGGTGATAAGTAAATTGTCTCTGACTGTAATAGTCTCAAAAATTTATTGCTTCATAAAAGCAATAAATCCTATAGCTTCCTCAAACTGAAATAAGAAGGTATTATAATTTTTTTTTCATCATAATATCTGTCTGTTCATCATCTCCCAATTTGAAAATGTGTTTATCAAATTCAATAAATCCGTTTTTCTGATAAAAGCGGATAGCTCTTGGATTTTCCTCCCAAACACCCAGCCATACATAATTTACATTTTTTTGATCCGCTATCTGCATTGCTTTTTTATACAGCAGCTGTCCCACCTTTTTACCGTGATATTCCCTTAAAACGTAAATCCGTTCTATTTCAAGACTGCTGTTATCCTGGAGCTCTGTTTGGGAATTTCCAAAATTTAGTTTCAAATAGCCAATAACTTTCTGATCTAAAACAGCAAAATAAAATTCCGAATGCTTGTCTGCGATCTCAGCTTCTAATTTTTCTTGGGAAAACCCTTCCTCAAGATACTTACCCATATTTTCCTGGCTGTTTCCCTCCGAGAAAGTTTCGTAAAATGTTTGTCTGCCAATTTTCTGCAATAAACTCACATCACTCATTGCTGCCCTTTTAATTTCTACACTCTCCATATGTTATGAATTATCTCTTGTTTAATTATTATTTATTTTAGTTGGGATACTGCTTTAGGCCCATTATTAACACTATTAATGTAAAAATAAAAAGCAATTGCAGAAAAGCTGGTTCTTTTAATACAAATCCCTATCACTACGTCTCTTCTGCTCCAATTCCTGTCCAAACCCGGCAAAATACAAATGCTGCTTGAGTTAGACCTGCAGTACTTCATATAAACCATTTCAGAATCTCTTGCTTTTTAATTTTAAATATTCCACTCGTAGTTTATCCATTCTATATTTTGCTTTGCCCCCAAACGTTCATAGAATTTTTTACCAGCTTCGTTCCACGGGGCCACCGTCCACTTAATCTGTCCGCAATTGTTTTTTTTAGCTTCTTTTTTTAACGCATCCATTAACTGTTCACCGATTTTTTGTCCTCTGCACTCTTCCTTTACATAAAGCTCTTTCATATAAATTGCCGGTTTGTGCTGCGCTGTATATGGTAAAAAATAATAAACAAGCATCCCGAGAATCTTATCGCTCTGCTCTGCAACAATGCAATAAAAATCAGGCGGATTTTTACGAAAGCCACTTTCGGCAACAATCTCTGGTGTTATTGCAAAAATGTCAATATATTTTTCGAAAATCGCCAAGTCTCTCATTAGTTCCCAAACTTTTTCATTATCAGTTTGAACGGCATTTCGTATTTTTAATTCATTATTATTCATTGCTCTATTATTATTATTATAATTACTCCTAAAAAAAATGGCCATTAAATTGTGATTCTCTTTTGACAATACAAAATTAAGCGGATATTGGATTATATTTGTAGACCAATACCAATAAAATGAATAGGCCAATTATAGAAAAAATATTTAGTCATATTAAAATCTTTAATACTGCTGAAAGAGTCATATATCTTCAGTTATCGGATGAAATCCTGGCTTTAATCAAACAGGGGAAATTAAGAACAGGGGAAAAATTGCCTTCCTCAAGAGTGACTGCAAACCTCTTGCAAATTAATAGAATTACCGTATCAAAGGCATTTGAGGAATTGCAGATGCAGGGCTGGCTGGAAAGCTTTGTAGGTCGTGGTACCTTTGTGTCATCGCACATTCCCGAACTTGAGCCTCAAAAGCTTCAAGACAAAACTGTAAATAGAGCTCAAAAAATTGCTGGCTTTGATCTCTGTGAAAACGAATATTTATCTAATCCATATTTTGTACCTACATCAGAATTTCATTTGGATGATGGTTTTCCGGACCCCAAATTAGCCCCACTTAAAGAACTTTACCGATCCTACCGTAACCAGCTTACCAGAGGTGGATTGTATAATAAATTTGGTAGCTACAGTTTTGCTGATGGTTCAGAAATTTATAAGGATGCACTATCTCGTTACCTCAATGAAACAAGGGGTTTGAAAACTTCTCCTAAAAATATATTATCAGTACGAGGTACTTTGATGGGGATTAACTTGGTTTGCACTGCCCTTATTAATCCAGGTGATGTTGTAGTTTCAGGCATCCCTGGTTGGCAACGCGCTGAACATAATTTTTTACACGCAAAAGCAAAACATATTGGTATTCGGGTAGATGAATACGGATTAGTTGTTGATGAATTAAAAAAAATATGTATGCAAACAAAAGTAAGAATGGTATATGTGACACCTCATCATCATTACCCTACAACGGTTTCACTTCGCATTGACAGGAGATTAGAATTACTTCAACTTGCCAGCGAGTATGGTTTTATCATTTTTGAAGATGATTATGATTTTGATTTTCATTATAACCATCGACCTTTACTGCCGTTAGCAAGTGCTGATGACAATGGGATGGTGATTTATTGTGGCTCTTTTAGCAAGAGCTTTTCCCCCGCCTTTCGTATGGGGTATTTGGCTGCTTCTGAAAATGTAATTGATCATCTTACCAATGTACGTGTATTGCTTGATAGACAAGGTGATCATATTTTAGATAACTCAATGGCAGAATTACTAAATGACGGCACAATACAACGATACCTTAGAAAAACATTGACCGTATATGAGCAAAGACGTGATTTTTTTTGCAGTTTGTTAAAAAGTGAGTTAAGCGATTTTACTGACTTTGCTATTCCTGAGGGCGGTATGACTGTATGGACTAAATTTGACACATCAATTAATCTTGAAATAGTATCAAAAAAAGCCTATAATAAAGGTCTGTATATATCTGATGGCAGAATACACCAATATCCAACCTATAGTAAAAATGCAGTTAGGTTAGGTTTTGCTTCTTCTTCTTTGGAAGATTTAGCAAAAAGTGTGGATATAATCAAAGGCATACTTTAACATATTAATTAGACCTTTTGTTTTTATTGCAGCAAATACTGTAAGTTAGCATCATTCTTAAGGTTAAGTGACCCTTCAATTCATTCACAAAAGCTGCATCTACTGGAGATTTTTTTGTAAAATAAAATATCCAGCCTTTCTGTTGTGCTGATATAGATACCCTCTCTGTTAATACTGGAAAGTATGAAGGATTTTCGCGCGCACTCTGGCAGCGAAAAAACTTAATCTATTTTTGGCTACTAGCCCGGGAGCCAAAAATTTCTATTTAATCACAAATACACATGAACCTCATTTAAAACCAGATTAGTAAAATTTAACATCAAGATTATAATTAATTTCAGCAGTATAAACGGCTCTTTTTATTGATTTATAATTTATTTATAATCCCCGACCTGAAATGGCAACATCACCAGACTAATTTTAAACATTAGTCTTAGAATTCAAAGTCTGAAAAACTCTCTTTTAATTTCAAGTATTTAGAAATTCATTAAGCGCTTTATTGAATTCATCAGGTTTCTCCATCATCGGAGCATGTCCGCACTCAGAAAGATAAACCAGTGTAGCATTAGGCAGCAGAAGTTTAAATTCTTCCGCTACACTTTTAGGGGTAATCCTGTCTTCAATGCCCCAAATTAAAAGCACGGGCAAATCAATTCCGGGAAGTATATCGGTAGTATAAGATCTTTGGGTGATTTTTGCTGTTTTAATGATCTTAAAACATTTTTTATTGTCAGATAAAATTTCGAACACTTCGTCAACAAGTTCTTTCGTTGCACATTTTGAATCATAAAAAGTGTTTGCTACTTGGTGCTGAATGTACGAATAATCATGTCTTCTTGGGAAACTGCCTATAGAATAATTTTCGTAAAGTCCAGAACTTCCAGTCAATACCAGCTTTATCACTTTTTCAGGGTATCTGCTTGCATAGAGTATTGCTATATGTCCTCCCAAAGAATTTCCGACAAGAACCAAGTTCTGTAAGTTTCTACTCTCGATATACTGTTTAAGATCGTTAACAAGGAAATCCAAAATATTTTCCCTGTGATCATCATATATCGGGATTTCAGGTGCATGAATATTAAACGCATCACTAAAGTTGTTTATGACGTGTTTCCAGTTACTTAAACTACCAAATAGCCCGTGCAGTAAAATAATGTTTTGCTTCATCTTTTTTTTAGCAAAGATATTTTTCAACCTGTTTACAAAACGTGATTTCAATCACAAAACAATTGTTTTTTGACCAAACTTACCCTAGCCCTGCTGAGTGCTTCCCGGCTAACATATAAGTATTTAGCTATGCTTGTAATCGATATTTTCCTAATAATAGCAGGCCTATGTTTCAGGAGGAATTTGTAACGTTTAACAGGGCTCTTTAATGATAGAATATATTGGTGTTCTAAGTCTTTTTCGGCAATTTCCTGAAAGATCTGAAGATTCACGCGTGACAGGCTCATATGCAAATCATACAGAGGACTTAATGTTTTAATGTTTATGCGTCTTATCACCGAATCTTCTAAAGCCGTTATAGTTATAGCTGAACCCTTCTTTTGATAATAACTTTCACAGTTTGCCAAAAAATCATCTGCAAAGGCAAACCTAATTATTTTTTCATTGCCCTCATCATCAAAAATGGAGAATGCAAATTTGCCTGAAATTACAAAGGCAGCATAACGGGCAATTCTACCATACGATAAGAAATTTTCACCTTTATTAATTTTTTTCAGGATGGTCATCTGATCCAGCAGTTTCCACTCTTCCGTTGAAACTATAGGATATTTTTTTCTGAGGCTTACAGACCAGTCATTCTGATTATGCTTCATAATATGTTATTTTACTTAAGTTAATTGCAACAAATCTAGAAATATTATCTTACTTGGCTATCAGTTAATTATGATAGAAGATTTTCTTAATTATTATTTTTACATTATTGCCTCTTTTATTTTTTGGTTAAGAACCAGTAATAATTTAGTCTCGTCTTATCAGTGTAGTTTTCAAAATTTCATGTTTAAAATTATTTAAACAAAGGTCATGCATTCTTTTGCACTTAACTTATCCAAAATCCGTAATTTTCTAATCCCATACACTGATATAAAAATGAGCACCATAGAAAGTGCCTGCCTCAAGCAGAAGAGCATTACCAAGTCAAAGATTCTAAAGGTTCTTTAAAAAACTTCATTTACACAAAAGTTTCAACAGGCTTTTTTAATTCAACATGAACGTACTTAATTGCACCAATCAAAAATATTAGAAACACTTTGGTTTATATAATAAAGATCACCTTACGACTATATTTAGAAAAAAAGGTTATTAAGTTTTTTTTAAAACTGAATAACCCAAAATAATTATACTATTGGACTTTTACTTTTATAGGCCAAAGAACGCAGTTTAACTGCGGTGTGCGGATCACAGATTGTTTACTACAATTATTATCTAGGCTGTATCAGATTTAATACGCAAAAAGAATTCGTCAAAATTCCCGGTTATCAGCAATTCACGGCTGCCTATAAAGCTAAACAAAGCAGATAAACTACAGTAGCCCTGGCAGGGATTTTCATCCTTCGAGCCATCAAAAATCCAAATCCAATAAAAAATTGCACTAACTAGTGAAATATCTAAACGCCGTTGCTTTTTGCTGCCAAATCCTATTTATTTGCGTAAATTTCAGTAAGGTATTCTTTTAAGTTTTTTGGCTCTCTGCCTAAAAGCCCAACAAAATCGTTACCCGTTACATTAAATTCGTCCTGAGCCTGAGCTAAGGCAAAAGCCGTAAAAGCACCAATCATATTTGCAGGAGCACCTGCATTTTTCAGTACCTCGCTGAATTCTTCGGGATCTGGAGAAACGTACTTTATATTTTTCCCTGTAATCTCTGATATGTAATCTGCAAGTTGCTGATAGCTGTACGCTTCCACATTAGTAATATTATAAGTTTTTCCTTCATGACCCTGCGTAGAAAGAAGATTAGCCGCAGCTTCGGCTATTTCAGATCGAAGTACAAAAGCCACCTTTCCGTTTCCTGCCGGAAAAAAAACCATTTCAGTATCCAGAACTTTTTCACCTATAAATTGAGGCACAAGATCCATATATAAATTATTCCTAAGTAATGTATAACTAAGCCCGCTTGCCACCAGCTGTTCTTCTGTTTTTTTATGTGCTTCTGTTACAGGAGCTATTGCTGATTTTTCTATCGGTACATTGCTCAATACACCGGTATAGATAATATGCTTTACATCTGCTTGCAAAGCTGCTTTTATAACATTCTCATGATGCAAAGTTCTATTGAGAACATCATTGCTGGAAATAAAAAAAAGTTTTTCAACACCCGTAAATGCCTCTACCAATGAATTATAATCACTATAATCGCCTATGATAAGATTTATACCTTTCCCTTTAAGATCTTTTGCTTTGCCAGCATCTCTGACAAGCGCCGAAATTTCATCTAAAATAATGCCTCTCTTTAACAAAAAATCTATAGTAGCCTTTCCAAGGTGGCCTGTTGCCCCAGTTATCAAAATTTTCCCCATGTTATTATAATATTTTTTTAGATTAAAATTTTATAAGGCTGACTTAAACATAAGTCTTAAGCTTTTTTCATAAAATCCATAATATTTATTTTCTTATGGAACAAAATTATTAAATTTGCTATACAAAAGTAAGTATTGAACTTATAAAAAGCACTATACATAAGTATAGCTATTTAATCTACAGAACCTTATGTACAATAAAAAAAGAAATATCGGATATGAGTCAGTGCAGTAAAGAATATATTCTGGCAGTGAATGACACAATGAACGTATTAATTGGCAAATGGAAAATTCCTATAATTGCAGTGCTGCTCTTAGGCAAAAAGCGTTTTAATGAAATAGAAAAAGCAATACCAAAAATTAATCCGCGTATGCTGTCAAAAGAATTACGTGACTTGGAAAATAATGGAATAGTTAAACGATCCGTTTATAATACTGTCCCAGTAACAGTTGAATATGAATTGACCGCATCGGGATATTCCTTTAGAAAGGTGATTGGGATTATGCTCGAATGGGGTATGGAACATAGAAATGGCTTCATAAATAAAGATAACTGACAAATTATACTGTAAGAATATGGTCTTTCTTGCCCAATTTTTCCACTCTATATTCTTGAGTCCTCTGTTTTTAAGATATTCTTTTACTTCTGACAAATATTTTAGGCCATAATCTATAATAGCTTCCACCCTTTGAATAGAATAATCGGCCTCATTTTCTAATTTGTTGATTACAGCTTCAAGTTTAGAAAGTTTTATGTTGTAAAATTATTTATCTTTTTACATGGATAAAGCCCATACCCAGAGCCTTTACAGATTATTTTTTAGCGACAACTTCTTTCAGGAAATTCTGCATTAAACTCAAAATTTCAACTTCAGCTTCATCTAAAGCAAAATGTCCCCCATCAACTATGTGTATTTCTGCCCCCGGAACATCTTCCTTATACTTCCAAGCTCCTGCAACAGTAAATGAGGGGTCATATCTTCCCCATACAACAAGCATCTGTGGTTGATGTTTTTTTAACCATTCCTGCCATTGGGGATATAATTTGACATTATTCTGGTAATCGTGAAAAAGATTTAGTTGAATATCTGCCATTCCCGGTTTGTTAAGAAACAGGTATTCATCGGTGTAAGTATCAGGGTCAATTTTTTCAGGCACTACTGTGTTGCCTATATGCCTTTGTTTGGTTGCCTCCAAACTTATGAAGTTCTTCTTCACGGCATCATAGTATTTGTCTTTATCAGCCCAAAAAGCCTTTCTTGTATCCCATAGCGGTGAAAGACCCTCTTTATGGCTAACCGCATTCTGTATGATTATTGCCTGGATTTTTTGGGGATTTTTTTCGGCTATCCGCATTCCAATGGGGCCACCATAGTCCTGTTGAACTAATATGAATTTATTTAAAGATAATGCTGAGATAAAACCGTCAATATAAGACGCCAAATTATCAAACGTATATTCAAAGCTATCTGCAGCCGGCTGGCTGCTGTGCCCAAAACCAATATAATCCGGAGCGATGACATGATAGTCTGCGGATAATTCTTTCAGCAAGGGTTGCCACATACGGGAAGAGGACGGAAAACCGTGCAGAAAAAGGATTGTAGGCTTATCTGGCTGCCCTGCTTCTCGGTAAAAAATCGTTTGTCCATTAATTGTAATAGTTTTGTATACAATAGTGGTGTATCGGGTTGAGCTGTCTTTAAACACAGGTACTCTTTTTTTCTGTGCCATAACATAATTTAATGTGATGAATATCATTACAAAAAGGCAAAGGGCAGAGATTATTTTCTGCATAATTTTTTAGATTAATGTTATTTTTTCTCGTATTATCTTTAAGTATTTAACGTAATTGGGTTGGTTAATGAATGTTATTTTTTAATAACCAGATAGACCCCCAAAATCATCAATAATAAACCTGTTGCCCGCGTTATGCTAGTAGGTCGAATGGACACTTGGAACAGACCAAAATGATCTATCACGACCGCACAGATAATTTGCCCTGTAACTATAAGACCAATTGCTGCTCCTATACCAATCCTCGGCGCTAAAATTGTAATCATCACAACATAAAGTGCAACAATAATTCCACCTAAATAGCCATATATAGGAGCAGAAACTAATTGTTGTGTAGTAGGGAATGCCGTTCTTGAAATTACTACAAAAACAAGCATTCCTACCAACCCGACCGCAAAGACCATTAAGCCTGTTATCAATGGATTTCCTATGCTTTTACTGAATGTTGAATTTGTTGCTGCTTGTATTGGTATTAAAGCCCCGGTAATCAAGGCAAGAACAAAATATATGATGTCGCTTTTCATTCTTTATATTCTCTTTTTATTCCTTCTATAAATCCCCTTCAAGAAATTGTGCCCTGCCTAACCCAAAAGACCAGTCTTCCTTTTTATTTTCCACTACTGAGATAATCAGGTCGGTAGGAGGTATTCCTATCTTCTCAAGATTTCGGCTCATTGATGCGTACATAGCCTGTTTTTGCTGGGTACTACGGCCCTGCTGCGTAATTTGTAAAACAACTATCTTATCCGTTCTTTCATATCCAAGACCTGTATCGAGTGCTTTAATTGTCCCTGGTTTATGTTCATGAATTATTTGGTAGCGGTCTAAAACAGGTGTATCAAATGTTTCAATTAATACTTGTTGTATTGTATCTGTAAGAAGTGAAAGTTCTTGTTCTGTTCTACCTTCTACGATATCTATTCTTACTAATGGCATAATATATGTTTAATTAAATAGGTTGGTAATTATAAATTGTTGTCTACTGCTTTTATAAGTTTTTTAATGATTTCGAAAGTTGATTTTTCACTATATTCATTAATAGACTGACCTGTCCAGATACTTACAAAGTCAACATTATTGTTTTCTTTTGCGATCTTTCGTAATTCGTTGGTTAGTTTATTTTGATATGGATAAGGCAGAATTTGTTGAGCTAATTCTGTACTATCAGTGAAAGTATTTCTAATTCCTCTGGCGTAACGTCCTGAAAAACTTTTGGTAAGTACAATGTCTGCTTCATCCAAATTTCTCAAGCGCTGCTTTTCAAATTCCTTTAAAGCACTTTCTGACGATCCTAAAAAAAGGCTGCCTATCTGGAAACCCTGTGCTCCCAATGTCTGCGTAGCCATTAACGTTCTCGCATTGTAAATTCCCCCGGCATATATAAGTGGAACATTAGTGCAGTCATAGACTTTTGATAGTAAAGACAAACCTCCGATTTCAGGAATATTTTCTTCAGCAAAACTCCCCCTATGTCCACCTGCCTCTACTCCTTGAACACAAATAATATCAATACCTGATTTTTCTAAAATAATAGCTTCATTGACAGATGTACAGGTCCCAATAAGTATTGTCCCATTACTTTTTAATTTATCTATGCTCTGCTTGTCAAGATTGCCAAATGTAAAACTTAGAATTTTACAACCCTCAGAGATAATGGCATCAATCTGATCATGATAGTTTTTTGTTCTTATTTCTTCGATTTTAGGCAGATTGATCTCTAAATTATGATGTCCAGCTAAGTGCTCTATAAATTTTTTAACAGATGTATACTTTTCTTTTAGATCCTCTGTAAGTTCTGGAATAGTATTTACAAAAATATTAACTGCAAAAGTTCTATCAACAAGTTTCTTTGTGGCAATTATTGCTTCAATACATTTATCGGCAGGAAGATCCCCCAATGGTAACGAACCTAAACAATTAGCTCTTGATGCCGCTTTGACCATTTCAGATGTCGTAACACCGTACATTGGTGCCTGGATTATCGGATATTCAATATTTAATAATCGAGTTACATCGTTCTTCCAATTCATATCTTATTTATTAATAACACTGAAAATCTTTAGAAAATATTTTTATATTACGAAAGTATACATAAATTTGCATTACTGCAAATGATTAATTATGATATTTATTTATCATAATTAATAATAAATACTAATTATCGACTTGATAATATGAACATTAACGACCTGAAAATTTTTCAAGCAGTTGCTGAACACGGAAGTTTTACTAAGGCAGCCTTAACTACAAATACTGTTCAATCTAATGTTACGGCAAGAATTAAATACCTTGAAGAGTATTTCAATGCAAAGCTATTCATACGTAGCACAAGGAAAATCGAATTAACAGAAGAAGGACTTCTGGTACTCAAAGCAGCAAAGGAACTGCAAGTGATACTGGATAAAACTAAGTCTTCCATCGGCAAGACCTTATTATCACTTAAAGGTACCGTAAAAATAGGATGTCTTCACTCTACAGCAGCTTTAAGAATACCCAGTATTCTTCGAAGTTTTACCAATACATATCCAGATATAGAATTTCGTTTAAAGACTGGTATTACTTCCGATCTAATAAAAGAAGTCCTGTCTTTTAAATTAGATGGAGCCTTTATTTCTGGTGATATTGAAAATAATTTATTAGACACTAAGCATGTAGTTATGGAGGAACTTTGTATTGTAGCATCTTCAATTACTAAATCACTAGAACAATTATCTAAAATCGATAAACCTCTAAAGCTGATTGTATTCAACAAAGGCTGTGCTTATCGTGAGCTTCTCATTGGCATATTAAAAGAAATGGATATCGATAAATATAAAATCATTGAAGTAGATACTCTGGAGGGAATTGTAAATTCGGTTGAAGATGGGATTGGCATTACGCTGCTTCCTCTAGAACTGATAAAAAAAAACTATTCTTACAGAGGGCTTACGACTTTTCTACCTCCGCAAAAATTCTCTAAATGTCCAACATTTTTCATTAAGAGAACAGATTTTCCAATGAACGAAGGATATACATTATTTATTGAGTCAATTATTAATAGTTACTCACAAAATACGCAATAGAACATTCACTATTAATAGGGACAAGATGGCTTATTGTACAGCATGCGATCAGTATGCCCGTTTTTATGAAAAGATGCTATGGTCTGATCCCCGAAGCCTCGAATGAAGTCAGTCCAGAAAACTTTGCCTACCTGCACGACAGGTTATGCTATTTTGAAGGAACACCCCAAAAGTTTGGTACCCAGTTTGAGAGACGCGGTATGTATCCTGTGGAAGATATGAAGCTGAAATGATACGATGTAATAAAGGAAATCCCTTTAAAATATATTGCTTCCTACATTGGTATCACACCTCAGGCATTAAGCCGAATACGTAAAAGAATTTGTTAACCCAAGTTCATTGTTTTGCTTTTTGAATCTGCCGTTCTTTGTAAAAAAACATTAAACCATTAATTATCTTAATTGCAGTATTTTTTTTATCGCTTTTTACTATTAAAATCATTCAAAAAGAATATGCTATCGCACTATCGGCAAGATTGACCTTGTCCGTAATGCTTGTATTTACAGCAATTGGTCATTTTATATTTACCAAAGGAATGTCTTTGATGGTTCCCGAATTTATTCCTTTCAGAATAGCACTTGTTTATCTCACCGGAATAATAGAAATACTTTTTGCAATTGGATTTTTTTTTCTTTCCATAAGGATTTAACCGCCTGGGGTATAATCATTTTTCTAATCGTGGTACTCCCAGCCAATATTTACGCTTCCATAAGGCATTTAAATTATCAAAAAAGCACATTTGATGCACAGGAACTTAGCTATCTTTGGTTCAGAATCCCTCTACAAATTCTTTTTATAATATGGACGTATCTATCCTCTATAAGATAACCAAACTCATGAATTCACCTGATCAGATGATTATTACAACCATTCAATTAAAGAGAAGCCAATACCAATGGTATTCTGGACGTGGTTGTAATCTATCATAGTTTCACCATAACCATGTGAAGCTATTAAATATGCCTTAAGATTACCTTTTATTGGATAAGACCAAGAAAAGTTCAAATTTCCTTTCGTTGCGGTTCCGAAACTCAAATTATGCGTTCCTATAAGTGAGAAAACCTGATCTTTATGCCTGTATATTACATTCATATCCGCTCGCCCAAATTTATCCATGATATCAGGATTATCGTCTTTTGAATCCTCTAACCGCACCCAGGAACGCAGATAAACATTCCAAGGGCCATTTTCTAATCCAATGTGAAAAATAATCCGATTCCAGCTTCGCGAGTAAGGTAGACTTTTCCCATTAGATTCATGGTTCAAGGCCAGACCGGCCATTTGCCCATTAAAGCCAAGAATCTTAAAATGAACCGGAACATTCAAAATCAATTCAGGTTCATAATTAATTTCTCTAAAAGGCCTTGAAAGAGAGCCTTTATAAACCTGCCAATTTGAAATTTGAGTATAGCCAAACCATAAATCAGCTTTACCCCATAAAATATTTTGCAGCAGCTTGGTTTTAAAACTGAATTGAAATTTAACTTCAACATTACTGTAATCAGTTCCTTCTGTAATTCTATATTGTTCTGCTGTATTTCCCGAATGAGGAATTTCATTGGGCTTACTCGACCAGCGCACTGGCAAAAAATAAAGCGGTTTGTAAGCTGTAAGCAAAAATGTTCCCTGTCTTGAAGCAGAATCAAGCTCCCATCGCTGTGAAATAGTTTGCAGTTTACTATAATTACCCTGCGATATATCAATTTGTGAAAATAATGGTACTGTACCAAACCATATCACTAAAAGAAAAATTTGGCTTATATATTTTTGAATCATGTATTTAAACTATTAAGCTAAAATGAATTATATATCTTAAGCACTGCTAAAAAAAGTAACTAATCAAGGAAATTCAAGATATATAAAAAATCACCTTTCTTTTTTATGCTATAACCGTAAATTACTCCTTTCCTTTATGATGATTAGGACTTTCAGGCCTTATAATAACTCGTAAAGAAGGATCAATTGTTATCATAGAAAAAAACCAATTGAAGGAAATTTTTGCTTTGTTTCTGAAGCCTGCAATTGGAATTAGGTGCACGAAGAGCCATGTAAGCCATGCAAAAAATCCGCTGAAATAGCCTGAAGGTAAATCTACTACTGCCTTGTATTTTGAAATTATAGCCATACTTCCTTTATTAACATAACGAAAGGGAATCATCTTTTTACCGGCGTACATGAGTATCATATTTTTAGCCAATAATTTTCCCTGCTGTATAGCTACCTGCGCCAACTGAGGATGTCCATGAGGGTAACTTGCATCTGATGCCAGCAAGCACATATCTCCCAAGGCATAGATATTATCGGTATCCAGTACCAAATTATATGGGTCTACAAGAATTCTTTTTCCCGCTCCCACACTTTGTTCAGGAAGGCCTTTAATCTCGGGAAGAGAAACTCCTGATGCCCATATCAAAATAGGAGAATCTATTTGTTCCCCAGACGATAAAGTCACAATTTCATTATCAAAATCTTTTACTGAGGTATTTAATTTAATCACAACTCCTAATTTTCCTAAGATCTGTAATGCTTCTCTCTGTGACTGCTGACTCATTACTCTTAGCAGACTATCAGATGAATTGACCAGATATATCTTCCCAAACTCCTTTAGTTCAGGATAGTCCTTGTCTTTAATTTTCGATCCCATTTCTGCCAGCATGCCGGCCAGTTCTACTCCCGTAGGACCACCACCGGCAATAACAATATTCGACAGTTTCATGCGCTGGCTTTGATCAGTTAAACGCGAAATTCTTTCAAGGTTGAGGAGCATTTTATTACGCAGATTAACTGCGTCATCTATGCTCTTCATCGAAAAAGCATAATTCTTAATATTCTCATTTCCGAAAAAATTAGTCTGGGTACCTAATGCTAATACTAAATGATCGTATTTCAATACTCCCGTATCCGTTTCTATAAAATTATCTTTAGCTTGTATCGTGAGAAAGGTTCCATTGTGAAAACGGATATTTCGCTTTTTTTGAAACATTTTACGAAAAGGATAGGTAATATTTGTCGTTTCTATAAAAGCTGTTGCAACTTGATACAACAGTGGCGGGAAAAAATGATAGTTATTTTTATCGACCAGTGTAATATTGAAATCCTGATCCTTGGATAATTGTTTTGCAAAATTTACACCTGCAAACCCTCCCCCTACTATAACAATGTTTATTTTCTCCATCTTAAAAATAGCTTTTTTGTTATCTGAAATTGTTGAATAATACTTTTTGTCCTTTCTCATTTATAATCCCGTGAAGAAAGAAACTGTTTATATAATTGAGAACCTGATATCGGTCGGAGTTCTTTATCGAATCAGCTTCCATAGCGTGATCCATCTGATAGAAATACAATTCAGCTGTAAGTTTTCCATCAATATATTTTCGATAAATCCCTTCAGAAATACCTCGCTCAATATTTTCAATAAAAAAGGGCAAAAATTTTTTAATTCTGGTGAGCATAATCATATTATGAATCTCAGGATAAAATTTTTTTAGATCGTATATAAATAAAGGCTTGAATACAAATACATTGATCTGCATATACTGAAAAAAACTTACCAGTTCTGAGGTTGCATCAGTAGAAATTTCAGGAAGCATTCTAATATACTGTTCAGTCTTGCTTAAAAGATTACGTACAATTTCCAAAACCAGTATTTCCTTACTTGCAAAACACTGATACAAGGTCTTTTTAGAGATGTTGCTGCCATTGGCAATTTGTTCTATAGAAGTTCTCTTAATGCCCCGCTGCGAAAATAGCAGGGAGGCAGTTTCTAAAATTTCTGTTTCTTTTGTTGTCATAACATCCTTTATTTCAATTCTCCTATAGCTTTTTTATAACCTGCCAAATTGATTTTATATTCTATTTTAGCCTCAATTATGTCCGTATAGGCTTCCTGCCAGATTACCTGGGCCTCCAGAACATCCTTGCCGATTATGGTTCCTGCCTTGTAGCGGTCACTGGCAAGCCTTAAATTCTCCTCTGCCTGAGCCAATGATGCTTTTGTCAGATTTATTTTTTTATGAGATTGGTTCAATTGCAGATAAGCATTCTGTATTTCAATAGTAATAAGTTCTTTGTTTTGCTCTAAATCTGCCTTTTTAGACTCAATTTTAAAGTTTTGCTCTTTTACCTTATTAGCATTTTTTCCCCAGTCAAAAATTGGAACATTAAGAGTTAAAAGACTGTAATAAGTTGCCAGATTATTACTCCCATTGGAGAAATTAACATCTTTTCCAAAAGACCCAATACCACTAAGGGAAAGTGCTATCTGGGGCTTTATATCTGCTCTTATTACTTTTGATTGAATTTGCTCTGCTTCAATAGATTTTTTAAGTATATCAATTTCTGGTCTTTTTTCACTCAGGCTTTCTGCAGGCCAATCCATTATAGGCTCAAAGTCGCCATTTACTTGGTCGGTTACACTAAAATCGATATTACCGGGCTGTCCGATCACTTGGGCAAGATTAAGCATGGAAAGAACCAAAGCATCATTAGCTTTTATAATATCAAGTTCTGCCTGATTAAGATTTACTTCGGCTCTGAGTAAATCATTCTTATAGGTCAAACCGGCATCTACCTGATTTTTAAGATCAATCTTGAGGCTTTGAAGTCTTTCCTTATACTTCAGAGCAAGTGCTATCTTTTCTTTTGCTTGGACTACCTGCCAGTAATCCTGTTCCATCTCCAGCAAAATCTCTGTTTGGGTCATTATTTTTTGGCTGTCATACACCTCAACATTTTTTTCGGCAGCTTGCTTATTGTACCTAACTTTTCCTCCGGAATAGATTGTCTGCTTAACATCAATACCGACATTTGCCAGAACAGAAGGAAGATACTGTGTTAAGGGATCCCCAAAATGGGCTCCGGTAAGTGAAGCATCTAAAGTAGGAAGTGCACCTGATTTGACACTCTTGCTAGCTGCTTTTGAAGCATCTAAATCAAATTGTGCACTTTTAATAGTATTATTGTTTTCCAAGGCCATCCTGCGGCAATCCTCCAAGGTTAAAACCTTATTTTGGGCAAATGCCTGCGGTTTGACAGCCAGCAACCCGATCAGGGCGATTATTTTAAAAATGGAAACTAATCTCATGACTTATATTTTTATTGAATATCAAATTATATGAACTATATATGCGTTGTTTCAGGCAATTCTTCAAGACCGTGGAATTGAGGTTCCGGCTTTACAAATTTGTAATACATAACAGGAATTACAAATAAAGTAAGCACCATCGAAACGATTAATCCAAAAGCAAGGACACTGCCAAGGGGAGACCACAAAGGAGATTTACCTACAATTAAAGATATTACACCAACAGCACCTGCTGAAGAAGTAAGAAAAATAGGTCTCATTCTTCGTTTTGCAGCGGCTAATGCTGCCTCACGTATAGTATAACCGTGATCTCTCACCAATTCATCTGTAAAATCTACCAGAATAATACCATTACGAACCACAATACCAATAAGGCTAATAATTCCCATAAAAGCAGTCATTCCCATAGGGTTTCCGGTAATGTAGAGCCCAAGAAAAGCTCCCAAAAGACTTAAAAGAAAAGTTGATAATACAATCAAAGCCTTATTAAGCATTTTAAATTGAAAAAGCAATGTCAGAAAAATAAGCAGCAGGCTGACTCCAAGCGCCATTAACATACCAGGCATGTTTTCTGCGGAAGACTCTGCATCGCCGCCATATTTTATACTAATGCCATCGGGAAGTTTAATACCTTTAATTTCGTGATCTACCTCTGCAATTATTGTAGCTGCTTTGATTCCCGATTGTGCCTCTGAGGTTATGGTAAGAGTTCGCAAACCATTACGGCGTGCAATAACTCCAGTATGCCATGAGGGCACGATATCGGCCACTTCCTTGAGAGAAACTGTATTTCCGTAAGACGTTGTAAGGTGTAAGTTCTCTAAAGCACTGAAATCCTTTCGACTTTTTGGATCGAGTCTTAAAAAAATATCTACTGATTTGTCTCCTTCCCATATTTTTGAAACAGAATTACCTTTTAGTCCTGCACCAAGAGTTTGTGTAATTGACTGATGAGATACTCCAAGACGCGAAGCTGCATCTTCTTTAATTTTTAAACTCACCCCTACATAGTCCTGCTCATAATCACTATGTACCCAGTTTGTACCTTCTGTCTTTTCTAAAATAGCCTTTACCTGCTCGCCTATACGTTTCTGGTCGTTCATGTTGTTTCCTATTACACGAATTGCAATTGGTGAACCTTCCTGCAGACTTAACTGCCTGAATCTGATATAGCCATCTTTTACAAATCCTTCAAATTTTGGACGATATTCTTTAACTAATTCATCAGTAGCATCGTTACCGGAGGTAGTAATAAAAATCTGCGCAAAATTTCTCTTGGGTGTCTCAGGAGCATAAGTGGTTTGAAAACGCGGAGAACTTGTACCTACAAAGCTGGCTGTACTTATTACACGTTTATCTTTCTTTAGAACAGCTTCTACAGCTCGTACAGTCTTATCTGTTTCACTTAAGGCTGTTCCGCTCGGCATCCAGACCTCAACATTAAACTGGTTGCGCTGGCTCACCGGAAAAAATTCCTGCTGTACATTTGAAGCGACAAAAAAGGCAAGTAATACTGCCGAAACTGCACCTGCCATAGTAAGGTTTGGTCTATTGAAACAATATGTAACTGCTTTATCAAACAAATCCTGTAAAAGGTCCAGCATGGATTTTCTTTTTTTCTTACTCTCTGGTTCCTGTTTATGCAGTCCTTTTTTAATAAATACAAAACACATATACGGTGTAAGAAAAAGAGCTATTAACAACGATGCAAAAAGTGCTACTGCTATAGTTACAGGAAGGGATGCCATAAAATCTTTAGCGATCCCATGCATGAAAATCGCAAGAGGCAGAAAGGCAAATATAATGGCCAACGTAGCGGTAAAGATAGACAGTGAAAGCTGCTTGGCCGCTTTCCATGCGGCATCCCAAGGTGTAATACCTTCATCTAGTTTTTCAATGTAATTGTCAACAACAACAATAGCATCGTCTACGAGCATTCCTAGAACAATAATTAAGGCAGCAAGGGATACTTGATGCAGTTCAATCCCTACCATATTCATTACACCAAATGTGACCATAACTGCAATAGGAGCAGCCAATGAAGATACAGCAGCCATCCTGAATGGAAGCAGAAACATAACCACAACAATTACCGAGATGATCGCCAATCCGAATTCAATCATAAAATGACTGATACTTTCCTGAACTACTTCCGGCTGGCTGAAAATAGTATTAATCTTAATATCTTCTGGAAATTTTGTCTGGAGTTCATGGAGTTTTTCATCAATCTGTTCTCCAAATGCTACGATATTGTTCCCTGGCTGCATTTCTATAGAAAGCAGTACCGCTTTATCTTCTCCTATACGAATAAAAGATTCTTCTTCTTCATAGCGGCGTTCAATATTTGCCACGTCTTTAAGCCTTACAATGGTTCCGTCTGTTTTTGTATAAATAGTTTGATTGGCAATCTCTTGCTCGGATTTATATTGTCCCTGAGTAAATACTGGAATCGTATTATCAGTAATGATCATTTCACCGGAATAACCCGTTACATTGTTTTTTTGCAATACATCGACTATTGTTGAAATATCAAAACCATACTGCTGCATTTTAAGATCGTCTATATTAATATATATCTGCTCTTTCTGTCCGCCTGAGCGATTAATTTTAGAAACCTCTGGAATAGTCTTCAGAGCATCTTCCATTGCATCAAGGTATTTATCGAGTTCGGCATAACTGCGGGTTTTAGAAGAAACCGTTATGATTTGAGCTGTAACATCCCCAAAATTACTGTTTACTGTAGGCCCATCAACACCTGAAGGAAGATTAGATTTGACAACAGTGTTCAACCCGTGCTGCAGAGTGGACCAAAATTTCTTACGATCCTTAATTTTTGGATATAATTCGACTGTTATAAAAACCTTTCCGTCTTTGGTCTGTGACCGTGTTTTATTTTTGTCAACCTCTTCAAAAGAAAACAGGTACTGCTCTATCTTAGTGGTAACCTGCTTTTCCATCTGCACCTCATCAGCTCCCGGATAGAAGGCATAAATCATGGCAGTAGGGGTATCAATTTTCGGGTCTTCGGCTCTTGCCATATTCTTAAGCGAATATATACCAAAGAGAACCAGCATTGCTGTGATTACAATAGTAACCTGTTTGTATCGCATCGCTGCTTCTATGAAATGAATTTTACGCTTTTCCATTTTTTATGATTGATTATAGAAATATTAAGATGATTAAAATGTTACGGTATCTCCATCGCTGATCCTTGTCTGACCCTGAACTACAATTTTATCCTTCTCCTTAAGACCATCTTGAATTATAATTTCCTGTTTCCCAATAATTTTCCCTACTGTTATGCGCTGTCTTACTGCCTTATTACCGTTACGTATTACATAAACATAAGTAAGGTCATCGGTATCTCTTACCACTGAGGTTGCCGGAATAGCAATAACCTGCTCGCTTCGTTGTGGCTTAATGGTAACATCTGCCAGCATTCCCGGCAGTAATCTCTTGTTATTGTTGTTTATTTTAATCTTTACTGTGTAAGACTTTGATTTATCATCAGCCTGTGGATTAATAATATCAATTCGCCCTATTATTGAATCATTAAGGGTTGGAATAAAAACTACCGCTTCCATACCTTGCTTGAGTAGTCCTACTTCACTTTCCGGAACAGTAATCTTAGCGTTTACCAAATCTGTTTTTATAATATTAAATGCCGGAGTTCCCGGAGCAGCCGAGCTTCCTCTTTCAATATAGCGTTGGGTAACAATACCTGTCATAGGAGAATATAAACGGGTATCTGAAAGCTGCTTCTCACTTGTCCTCTTATTTGCCTCTGCCTGTTCGAGCTGCATTTTTACATCTATATAATCTTTTGCAGGTAAACTTCCTTTCTTATAAAGTTCATTTCGCCTGTTAAACAAATCCAGCGATTGAACATAACTTGCATTAGATATTTTTAGAGAATTGCTATAGGTTGTACCGTCAATACTTGCTAATAACTGTCCCTGCCTAATGGTCTGTCCTTCTTGTACAGCGACATTATTGACCACCCCTGAGACAGCAAAACTGATCTGAGCAGTATTATCTGCTTCTATAGTGGCTGAATAATTAAGTTGCTGCAGGCGATTTATCGCTTTTAATGGCAGGATAGTTACTTTTAAAGGAGTTACTGTTTTAATCTCTGTCTTACTATTACAGCCAAATACTGTTGCAAGAACCATAAAAGAATACAGATGAATTTTTATTGTTTTCATTTTAATAAGGATTATTAGATATGATAATAATTTATTTACAGGGCAAAGATATCCTGAGCATTACCCTTGAAAAAGGTTGGCTAAACGGGAAAATTGGTCTAATTGTCGTTTCTAGTAATGAACGATGACATGTAGTAAATACAAAAGTTTTCTGATGTTTTCACAAAAGTTAAAAACACAATTAAGATATAAAGCGAAAAATGAAAACGTATTTTCAGATAAGTAAAAAAAACACAGGTTTAAAAATATGCTTTGATCAATTATTTATAAAGAATTGCGATAGTCTTTAGGAGATCTTCCCATTACGCGTTTGAAGAATTTACCAAAAAAAGACTGGTCACTGAAGTTAAGCTCCTCTGCTATCTCAGCAATACTTAATTTTGGGTTATCAAGAAGCATCCTGGCCTCCTGAATTACAAAACTTTCGATAATTTCGCTGGCTGATTTTAAGGTAACCTCTTTGACTGTCTCTGTGAGGTACTTAGAAGTGATATTTAGCTGAGATCCGTAAAAATGTAGACCACGCTCCTTTTTAGAATGCAATCTAACCAGATTTGTAAAATTAATGACCAAATTTTCTTTACGCGATATATTTTTATTTACAGCCCCAGAGTATTTATCTCCCAAAGCCATTATCTCATATAGTAAAGAGGAAAAAGAGAGATGCAGTAGCTCTTTTCCGTAAGGATGTCCAGGAAGATTGGTCTGGTTATGAGCTAGCTCAATAAAACGTTTATGTACTAATTGAGCATCCTGCTCTTCAAGAGCCCATTGAGGAGAATATTGGGTATTAAAATAAGTAAAAACATCGGTAGCAATAATATGACGGGCAAAACTTTCCAGAAATTCTGCCGTGAAAAAGATTACCGAGGCTACACAGTTCTCATAACTGTTTAATATCTTAATATCATAAGGAGTGAATCTTAGCAAATCATTTCTTTTTACATTATAGTCCTTAAGATTTAGTCCTAAATTTGCTTTTCCTTCACTGACAAGAATCAGCATAAAATAATCTGATCTGAAATAATCCAAAAAAGGTTCATATAATAAAATAGACTGAGCAATATTTATTGAAAAACCATCAATTCCAGAATTGATCCCAAAAATATTATCAGTTTTAAGATTCTGCAGTTTAACCACCTGCTGAGTACCTTGCTTTTTACCCATTAGTTATTGTTTTATAGCTATCGCAAAACAAATGTTTTCTCTGAAAAAACTCCTTTAATTTTCTATATTACCGCTTAATTATCATGCAAACAGAAAATATAGATGTTATTGTATAATTATAATGATGGTTATAATATTAAGAGTGTCAAAAGTTTCACGCCTAATGTCAATCAAAAGGCACAAAAGTGTTCAATATTCATAATAGTTTAAAATTATAGTAAAAACTTCTTATGTGCTTACTATAATTTTTTATTAAGAATCCAAATAAAAAGACATATCTTTTTTATCCCTTTTACTTTTAATAAAAGCTAATAATATGAACTCAAAGATATTTATTTTATTCCTTTCGTTTAATAATTAATCCTTAATAATTATTAAATTGTTCTATTCTGCGAATTCTCATAAGGTGTTACTCAAAGTACTTTTAAACCCATTACTCCCTGCAATGGCTCCATATCTAAATATTAAATTTCAGAAATTATTTATTTTATGTGCTTTAAAAAAGGGAGGGGATATCTTTTTTGCCCCAAAAAGCTAAGACGGTTTTTCTAAAACTTATAGTAAAAATTTTATGCCATAATCGTGAAACCAAAACTCCGGATTGGGGTTCGACCTCCTCATCGCCAGATAAACACAATACAAGCCACTGAAAGACAGTGGATTTTCCATATGTTTGTTTTGTATATTTACTATTTTTCAATAGACTTTTGAATATTACTAAAAATCCTTTGAAGTAAATTTCTCTTCTTTCCATAATATTCAACACTGCATGGCATGTTGTATGAAAAATCTTTTTTTTTGTTATTAGTGTTTTTTTACCTTCAGCATGACTTCCGGTAACTAAACTTGCGTATTGATTTGAATAATATTTGGAGAGAAACTCTACAATTTCCTCAGCTATTTTTTTACTTTTGTATAAAAAAGCACAATAATACATAATATTTCATTCAATTATAACAAAAAAATTAAGTGTTTTTCTTAAAAAACACAACATTTAAATAATCTAATATTAACAATAAATTTAACTATATGACGGACTTAAATTTTCCAGAGATTTCAAAAGAAATCCAACAAAGCGTTTATGGAGCATGCGGAGGTTCTAACTCTAATGATCCTAATGCTGGATGGTATGATAATGGTGATGGAATAACTATTATTGGTAATGGTGGTTCAGGTGGCGGTGGTGGATCTGACGATGGTTGGGGATTTGAATGGTTCTCACAAAATGGCAATCCAGATAATAACCTGCGTCAATTTATGGTTGATTTTTTAACTTCTGTTAACAATGGACAGATTCAAACTGCGCCTCGACCATGATGACAAATAATTCTAATTCGAAATATATATTCTTTTTACTAATATCGTTTTTATTTTTATTTTCTTGCAGAGGGCAGAGTAATCCAGAATGTCTGACAGCGCTTAACGAGAAGATTTCCCCTCATGTCAATGAAAAAAATAAGATTGGTGAGGTTATTAACTTAAAGGATGACTTAAATTGTTTTGACTGGGATTCCCTGATCATAATAATGCCGCTTTATTTAGATGGCAGGGCAGAAAAGGAACTTGGAATTACATTTCCGAAAGATGCTGACTATACTTTGGAACCAAAAAGTTCAGCCATTTTCCTGTTTGTAAAGGATAAGAAAGTGGTGCATTCGATGCTTCAAAAAGCAGAGGTAAACAAAGAAGTTTTTCATTCATACAAGTCGGTAAAATCTTACAGTTTTATTCAACTGCTTAATAATTATGGTAACGCCAACTACTATGTTATAATTCCTAAAGAAAAGGCCGTTTTCGAAACTTATCCTATAGTTTATCATGATGAAAATGGAAAAGAAGCATCTAATCCTGAATACGGATTAGGTGTTAAAGTCAAGAATTAAATATTGTGTGGACTTCAATACATGGATGTAATCTAACTATTGCTGCAATTCTAATTTAAAAGTAGCCGTCTCAGAACAAAATTTGAGACGGTTTTTTTATTGGACCTCATTTTGATTGGAAGAAAAAATTGAATCTATGCTGCAATTTTCTTTCTTAAGTTGTGTTTTAAAGCCATTAATTCAAACTCTAATTCTACTTTTTGAAGTCCTTTTAATGAAAATCGTCAAACCATTATTATGCTTGAGTTGAGCAAATACAGGTTCTTATAGTGATTTAATACGCCGAAAGTTAAGTGGAGTGGATATCATTTTTACTACAAAATTCGATATTCACTATTCCATAATTCACTGCAACATCAATTAAACGGATTCAAAATATTTGTAATTGCTTATCGTAAAAAAAACGTACTTTTGTCTCCGAATTAATTAAAGAATTAAAACGTAAATTTAAACGGATTTCAATCAGTCTGAAACTTTCAATATTTATAAAAACAGCGAAAATTTCCATGGCAGATTCGTGGCGCAATAAAGAAAAAAATATTAGGAATGCAGTATAAAAGCGGGATGTGACGGTTTTGTTCGAATCCCTCTTTCTCCGCCAGTAGAAGTTTCAAAAGAAGCTTTAAAAATCAAAAGCCTAAACATCACTATTTAAAGGCTTTTTCGTTTTTGCATACTTTTCAAAAAGCACATGTTTTCCGCTCAAGACATAAATCTTTTTTTAATTGGTTATATTTACAAATCACTTACAGTTGTTAACAATCACATTTATTAAAAAATTATGATCAAATATAGATTATATATATTTACTAGTATTTTATTTTTTTTTAACACTAAATCTTTTGCTCAATCAGATATAATTAAACAAATAGATTCACTGATTAAATGGTCTGACAAAATCGGGATATTTAATGGTAGCATACTTGTTTCGAAAAATGACATAATACTTTATAATGAGTCAATTGGTTTTACTAATGCCTCAAAAACTATTCCGCTAAACACTAATTATAAATTCCATATTGGATCCATTACAAAAGAGTTTAGTGCAGTAGCATTAGTTAAATTACAAGAACAAGGTAAATTAAAATTAGACGACAAGGTTTCTAAATTTATACCCGAACTCCCCTATTGGTCCAATGGTATTACCATTAAAAATCTGTTGCAATATACCTCTGGATTGCCAAATGTTAACTGGAAGACCATAAAAAATGACATAGACTTGTTTAATGGTTTAAAACAGATCGAAAATCTTGATTTTATACCCGGGTCTGATTATTATTATAATATGAATAATGTTTTTTTAAGACAATTTATAATTGAGCGCATAACCGGAATGTCATTTAAATCATATGTAGAAGAGTTTTTATTCAAGCCGTGTAAAATGAATTCTTCTGTAATGAGTCCTTATAGCAACGAAGAAAATTTTGCAACAGGATTTAATAATGATTTTATAAATGATCCTAAAGAATTGCCCTTGACCGGAGGCACATATCTTACTACTATTGATTTATTAAAATGGGAGAAATTCCTTTATGCCAATAAATTGATTACTAAAAAATCATTATATCAAATAGGTCAGAACTTTGATATAACGGATGCTCAATCCGGATTGGGTCAAGTTACATTTAAAAGGAACAATTTAGAGTATCATATGCACGACGGCAGAGCCGGAAATTTTGAGGCAATACTACTTTCAGATCGTAAAGAAAAAATTAAGATCATTTTATTAGGCAACAATCATAATGGAAAAGTTAAAGAAATAGCACAAGCTATCAGAGCAATATTAAAAAATGAAAGTTACCAATTCCCTAAAAAATCATTTTTTATCCATTATAAAAAACAATTGAATAGTTTAAGTGGTACTGAAATAATCAATCTTTACAAAAGTACACAATCAGACGAGCATAATCTTTATGATTTAGATAACGCAGATGCATTAAATGATGTCGGACAATTCTTTTTGGATAATAATCGATTGGAGGACGCTATTAAAATATTTAATATAAATATGGAGAGATTCCCTTGCTCATCTATACTTTATAACGGGTTAGGAGATGCATATTTTGGACAAGATAATTTAGATTTAGCCCTCTTCAATTATAAAAAGGCACTTGATTTAGATCCTAAAAATAATAGCTCAAAAAAAATGATTGCCAAATTAAACAAATCAAGGCAAAGCAATTAATTCATCCCTAAAATTATTTGCACTTTAAAATTGTTTTTGAATTAAATTTTTAAGTAATTCTTATATAACAAAAACTCTCCTTTAAAAAAGAAGAGTCTTTGAGCTGGATCTAAAATCAGGAATCATTAACCCAAAAACTCTTTTCTGGAAATTTGTCCTGATTTGGGATTTTCTACTTGTAATACCAAAAGCTGAGCACAATATGGTTTTTAAAATAAAAATCCCCAATAGTTAAAGTAAACTCCGATAAGGAGGATAGAAAACAGGATTGTAATAGTGGTAGTTCCATTTGAAATATACTTAAAATTAACCGCAAAATGCAGCGACAAAAGAGCTGTAAGACCAATAAAGACCCATAAAACAGCAAATAAGTAATTGAATTTATCCAATATACCAAAAGCCAGTATGTAATGATTTTGTTGAGCAGTGTCGTTGATCGCTAGTAAAAATGAAATAAAGATAAAAACCCCTAAGATTGATGTTATTATAATTAACAGCTTTAATAGTTTATCATTTATTACCTCTTTTTTATTTTTAAAAAAGGAAAAACCAAAGTTAAATACAGCGATTAATAAAATAGAAATAGCAATAAAAAATGGTGTGAAAAATAGTATATTAAATTCGTTTATACTATTTGCCATATTTGAGATTGCGTTATTTGGTTTCACTCCTGTAATGAAATGTACTTTTGTATCTGACAGTACATTTGTGAAGTTTGGTTTTTTAGTTGGATCAGCCATAAAATCATTAATAATTTTCATAGCGCTCATTGTAAAACTCGGAACATGACCAGAAGCTGGAATAGTTACAAAGGAACTATTTTTTAGTTTTTTTGAAAGCATTAATCCATTGGAACTTGGCGTTATGGGATCAAATTCTCCGGAAAAAATCAATACCGGTATATTTGAGGCATAGAACGTAGATAAATCATTTTCAGATTTGTTTTGTGCCATTCCTAAATTCCATTTTTTACAAACCTCAAAATCAGACCTATAAAAGGACAGTCCACCTTTTAAGTCTTTATAATTTAAAGATTTTTTGTCAAACGCACTCAGGGAATTAAAATTTAAGGTTTCATTACAGCTTACACAATAATACATTCCATAATCTAAACTCAATGCTCCTGAAAAAGCAGTTACAAGTGAGCTTAATGCTTCTTTGTTTCCGTGATTAAATTCGGTGATTAATAAAGGTAATACCTGAATTAATTTTTTACTGTAAAGTGCTTGTTGAATTGAAATTTTAAAATCTTCCGCATTATAGGTAAACTTTCCACTTGGGATAATTTTTTTATCTACATTAACTGTTATTGGATTTTTGGACAATTTATCAATTGTATTATAAAAGACTTTTTCTAAATCCGGATATTGTTGATTACAATTAGGATCATTCTTACATGCCTCAAACACCTTGTCCAGACTGGTGATAAAGTTTGCCGTGTTTTGGTCATAATATTGGGCAATATCCGAAATTGCCGAATCTAAAACTAACGACTCAATATCTTCGGGATAATTGTTTGCATACACCTGCGCCACATACGTCCCGTAAGAGGTTGCGTATACATTCCAATTTTTTAGGTGCAATGCTGTTTTAAGGGCATTTAAATCATTGGCAATAGAGTTGCTATTGTATTGTGTTATATCAATGCCTCTTTTTATTAAGCTTTTCTTACAGCCAATTGCTTCAGTTACTTTCTCCTGTTCGTCTGCTATACTGCTTTGATTTTTTGCTAGTATTTCTAAAAATTTATTTCCTAAATCCGGACATAACTTAGGCAAAGAATTTCCAGTTCCTCTAGCGTCTACTAATACTATAGTATAACTATTCCTTAAAGGGTTATTTAGCCAGGTATCTATACTTGCAATACCTCCGGCGCCGGGCCCGCCTTCTAAATACAAAATAGTTTTTGCATCCTTAGCTTTACTTTTTAAGATTGTTACAGCAATTTTGACTTCTTTACCATTATTTTTATTCCAATCTTCGGAGACCGTCAGATATTTAAACTCGACAGTATTATCTGTTTTTTCATTTTTAGAAAAAAATGAACTTGTACTTTCGAATTTAATTTTCTTGGTTTGAGCGGATACATACACTGGTATCATTCCCACTATCAAAAACAGTATTATGAGGTTTTTCATTTTATTTTAACTTTTAAATTATTAGTTTTTATTGTACTTTTTTAGTACAACATTATCAATATGTGCATTTAACGAAACATAACATTTATAATATTGATCAATTTCAATTTCTTTCAAATAGAATTTTTCATCCTTTATACTGGTTGCATTTTCAAAAATTTCAAATGATTTTAAGGGCATTGATAATCCTTGACCATACGCTTTCATCACGGCTTCTTTTTGTGTCCAGTAATCAAAAAAGGCATTCTTTTTATTTTTGGAAAGCGAAATTCTTTTCCATTCACTTTCTGTCATCTGAAATTTAAAATCGTTAATTCTCATATCAGTAATAACTTCAATATCAACGCCAATTTCATATTCGCTACAAAATGCACATATTACAATTTCTCCGGAATGCGAGATATTAAAATTGACTGAATCTCCTTCAAAATAAGGTTTACTAAACTTGGTGTATTTAATTTCCTTATCCCGAAGATCTACCTTTTTGATTTCTTCGATTCCATTAAAAAGCAATACTCTTCCCATCAGAGATAACTGTGCGTCTTGCCATCTTCTGTATTTTTTTATTTTCTGTTGAAAATCTGCTGAAAATTTTGGCAAATGATCTTTTAATAGACTCTCGTGGTTTTCTTCACAGAGATATGAATAATAGACATAAATCATAACTAAAAGCTTTAAAAGTTAAACTCAAAATCAAAAACTGCATTTTTTTCTAGTTCTAATTGGATATCCAGTAAATGAATTTCAATTTGAGGAGTATTTATTATATCATTTAACAAATCACAATATTTAAGTGCAATTGTTTTCACCGTTTCTTCCTTATATAAGTCACAATTGTAATCAATTGTACCTTTGAGTTTATGATCGCTTTCGAACAAATTAAATACAAGTGGTATTCTGCTGTATTTATTTTCAGTTTTATAAATGCTAAGTTGAAAATCATTCAGGTCAGTTATACTCTCAAAAGAAAACTCCGGATTCTGATAAACCAGCATAATATCTGAAAAAGATTTTTTTATTGCCTCAAAAGGAACTTCCTGATATTCACTAATGTTCAATATATTTGTTTGCGTGTTTTTTAGTAAATCATTGAAGGTTTGTTCAGCTTCAATTTGTGTTCGAAGGATTAGAGGTTTCGCAAACATTCCTATTTGATTCAGTAACTCCGGAGCCTCTCTTCCTGAACTTACAGTCCCGATCAAAATGTCATTATGATCTGAATATTTATGTATTAAAACATTCAGTGTTGTTATCAAAATAGTATAGAAGGTAACTTGTTCTCTTAAAGCCAATTGTCTCAAAGCCAAAGTAGTTTCGTGTGTTAATTCAAAAGCAAATGCATTTCCATTTTGCAGGTTTGCATCTGTTTCAAAATCCCTATCAAATGAATCTTTTGAAACATAATTTTGAAGATACTGGGTCCAAAACGACATATTTATCCCATAATTATCCTTCGCCTTTTTATTAATCCATTCTGAGTAATCTTTAAATTGAAGTTTTGAATTCTTGGCTTCTGTCTCTTGTAATGAAGCGTTTTCATTATAATAGCCAATCAGCTCTTCGATAAAGAATTCTAATGATAAACCATCCATTATAATGTGATGTGTACAGAAAAGTAAAATAAAACGATTTTCATCTGTTTGCAATAATTGTACTCTCAATAATAAGTCAGTCTCCAGATCAAATGCTGTAGTAGTGAATTGGGATATAGCTTTTTTAACACTTTTATTTCCTGACTTAACAATAGGAATTGAAAAATTTATATTCTCAAAAGAATTAATTTTCTGGTAAGGGATTCCATCCAACTCTACAAAATTTGTTCTAATTATTTCATACTTACGAATTACACTATTGATGGCATTTGTGATTCGGTTTATATCAATTTCACCTTCAACTTTATAGGCAGAAAACATGTTGTATGCAATTGAAAAATTGATATGTTGAGATGCCAGCCAAATATTGTATTGAGATGGAGTCAGATCATATAAAGCTTTATTTTGCGCTGATACTATAACTGATGATTGTTCCTCACGCAGCTCTTGAAGATAATTAGCCAATAATTCAATTGTTGGATATTCAAAAATAGTTTTTAAGGAAATATCAAACGAAAGCTCCTTTGCTATAAGTCCTGTTAATTTAATTGCTTTTAGTGAATGCCCGCCAAGAACCAGAAAATTATCATTTAGACTTATTTCTTCTTCAACATTTAATATTTCTTTCCAGTATTGAGACAGTTTAATTTCTAAATTTGAAACTGGTTTTTTAAAATTATCCAGATTTTGTTGCACCGTTTGTTGCGACAAAAATTTCCTGTCGACTTTCTGGTTTGGTGTAAGTGGGAATTCTTTTACGGCAACAACTACATTTGGAATCATATAATAAGGCAGTTTCGTCTTTAAGTCCTTAAGAATTGCCTCAGTATTAAGCTCCTGATCTTCTGTTAAAATATAAGCTACTAAAAAAGCTTCTTCCTGACTCCCTTTTTTCACCACTACAACTGATTCTTTTATTGCAAAAATGGTGTTTAATTGTGCTTCTATATCACCCAATTCAATTCTATATCCTCTAATTTTGACTTGGTTATCATTTCTTCCCAGAAACTCAATTTCTCCTTTATCATTCCATTTTCCTACATCTCCTGTTTCATAGAATAAACGCTTATCATCAAATGGATTTAAAGTAAATTTTTCATTTGTAAGTGAAATATTTTTGTAATATCCTTTTGCTAATCCATCTCCGCCAATATAAATGGCTCCTTGAGTTCCTATTGGCTGTGGAAACAGATATTGGTCGAGTATGTAAATTTTAGTATTGTTTATTGGTTTACCAATGTTTGAAGCATCTTTAGGCTGTTCTATTTTTTTTATGCTCGACCAAATAGTAGTTTCTGTAGGACCGTACATATTCCAGACTTCTAAACTGCTCTTGATTAATCTTTCGGCTAATGACTCACTTAACAAATCTCCACCACACAATATTTTTAGACCTTGATCTCCTTTCCAATTTGCATTAAAAAGCATTTGATAAAAACTTGGTGTTGCCTGGATTATGGTAGGCTTGATTTCTTCTAATTTTTCAATGATTAAATTAGGATCCTGCAATATTTCCTGACTTGCAATATACAGAGTGGCGCCAGAAAGCAAAGGGACAAAAAATTCTAAAATTGAAATATCAAAAGAGTAAGTCGTAACCGAAAATAAAGTATCAGTAGTCGTCACGCCCGGCTCTTTCTGCATGCTGGTTAAAAAATTAAGCAATGATCTATGCCCTATTTCTACTCCTTTTGGATTTCCTGTTGAACCTGATGTATAAATAATATAAGCAGTATCTGCAGCTGTGATTTTTTTTCTCACCACCCCTTCAAGTTCCTCTAATCCCTCGAAAATGTTTTCTAAGGTCAATACTTCCACATCCTCTAATCCTGCCAGTTCATATCCTTTTTGGCTAATGAGTACTTTACTGGCACTATTTTCAATAATATAGCGCAATCTGTCTTCTGGAAAAACGGGATCAAGTGGAATGTATGATCTGCCGGCCTTTAATATTCCCAACAAAACAACTACCATATTTGCCGATCTGCTCATTAAAACAGCTATTGGAGATTGATCCTCCCCGCCATAAATACCAATAAGCTTTTCTGCAATCTGGCTCGATAATTTATCAAGTTCACAATATGAATACGACCTATAATGATCTTTTAATATTATTTTACCCGGCATTTTAGCTGCCTTTTCACTAAATAAGCCCAGAATGGTTTCTCCTTTTGGATAATTTACCTGTGTATCATTGAATTTAACCAGCACTTTTTCCAATTCATTCTCCGAAAGGTATTGTAAGTCTCTTAGTTTTTTTTCAGGATGGTTTAAAACCTCAAAGATCAGATTCTCAAAATGATTGGTAATTTCTATTATTGCTGATTCATTAAAATAATTCAGATTATAATCAAAATCAATTTTTACATCTTTCAATTCATCAAATTCTCTAATGTATAGTGCTAACGCTGCTCTCTCGGATTGATGACTCAATGGAATAACCTCTGTTGCTGTGCCGTGAAAATTGCTAGAATAATTTTGCTTTTCATATGAAAGGGTAATATTGAACAATTTTTCTTTTTCCTGAAATAATTGAAGTTCCTGAATTAGTTTTCCGATCGGAAATCTTTGGTGTCTGTAATCATTCCTTAATTGGTTTTTTAATTCCTGGGTAAATTGTTGTACTGTCAAATTAAAATCAATTTTCACCCTTAATGGAGAGATTCCCATAAAAAGACCAACAGTTTTCTTATATTTAGCACTACTTCTGTTTAAAACAGGCAGGCCTATTGCAAAATCATCATTTTGCTGCTTTCTTCCAAAATAGGCATATACGATTGCCAGGATCAAGTGAAAAGTACTGCATTTATAAGCCGCCGCTACTTGATTTAGTTCATTGTAAAGCGCTCTTTTAATGATCAATTCCTTGCGGCTGCTTTTATTGCCAATTGTTACATGTGCTGTTTTATCAAACAAATTTTCTGGTAAAATTTTAAACTTATCTTTCCAATATAACGCATCTTCTGTAAAAGAATCTGAAGTTTGATACATTGCATCATCCTCTATAAATTCCTTGTAAATAAAAGGATAACTTGTTTGTACAGCACCAAATTCTAAAATTTCATTATAATTTTGAACTAATCGCTGAAACATTAATGAAGTTCCCCAGCCATCTGTAATAATATGGTGGTATACTGAGAACAGATAATGAAAACCTTCTTCAACTTTTACTAAAGTAAAAATATGTAAAAGACCTTCTCCAAATAAATCAAACGGTTTGGAGAATTCTTGCTGCATGTATACATTAGCGCTTTCATACGGATTTTCATTTTTTGAAAAATCTACCAAACCTAATTCAGAATTGTGCTTGTCTACTATTTTTAAATCGACATTATCGTGTTTTTTTACCAATTTGGTCCTGTATGTGTCATGCTGATTTATAACTTCAATGTAGGCTTTCTGAAATATTTCGATGTTTATTGATCCTTTAATTTCAATTTTTGCACCAATATTATATATTGGTTCAGTAGGATATATTAGCTGTTCAAGATAAATATCCTGTTGTGATAGTGTTAATTTCATAAAAAAAATTTTAAATGATATTTAATGCCATAACGTTTCAAGTGCTCTGTTATCAGTGGACTTCACAGCTGTATCCTTGATTATTTTGCCGAAATCAAATTTTAAAATCCTGTCGGCGTGTTTAAAATAGGTATCATCATGCGTAACAGCAATAATGGTTTTTCCTTCTGCTTTTAGCTTACTTAACAAATTTTCGTAGAAAAATTTTCTAAAATGAGGATCCTGATCGGCTGCCCACTCATCTAAAACCAGAATTGGTTTATTTTCTAAAAGAGCAAATATCAATGACATTCTTTTACTTTGTCCTTTTGAAAAATTTCTTCTGGCAGATTCCTCTTTATCATCCAAAACAACTTTATCCATTTCCAGTAGTTTTAAAAGCTCCACGTATTCTTTATTATCTTTTAGCTTGTAATTATCATAATTATGAGAGAAAATGTGATTGTTTGTAAATACTGCTGCTGTTAAATTTTGTAATTCGACAGATGAATTTATGGGAGCATCGTTTAATAATATTTCTCCTTGAGAAGGTTTATATAAACCGGTTAGAACATTGATAAAAGTACTCTTACCACTACCGTTTCCCCCAACAATAAAGATCATTTCTCCTTTTTTTACGGTCAAATCAATTGGTCCCAGACAAAATGATTTTTCTTTCGCGCTGTCTTCATAGTCAAAACCTATTGCATTAAATTCCAGCGAATCAAATTCTAAATCTTGTTTAACCAAAACCTCACTGCTATCATTTTTAAAATCTTCAAGAAACTTCATTATTCTGTTATTGGCAACAATAAAACGGGTATAAATATTTTGCATATTTATAAGGTTATTGATAGGACCAGTAATGAATAATAGAATAACAACGTACGAAACTATATCTTCTTTTTTAAGTAAATCCAGGTTGGGCAAGAGAAAAAGAATTACTGCAATGACCAGATAAAAGCCATATTGACTTATCAAATTAATAGATAAGAATATATAATTTACTTTAAAGTCCAGTTCTTTTGCACGTTCCCGATTTGGTCCCAAATGCACATTTAGTAAATTGAGTCTTCGTTCTAAATTTATTTTCAGCTCCTTAAATCCCTCAATAACATCGTTTACATATTTATAGTAATGTTCATTGTATTTTCTTAGTTCACTCACCTTTTGCGACATTGCATTAATTACAACAAAGTAGATCGCTCCAATAACCACAATCAAAACAATAACCACAAGGGCGGCATAAACAGATAGCGTAAATAAGTATACAACGCAGAGCAGCAGCATAAGCAAGGAATTAATGGTATGGGTTACTACTTCGGGCAAGGAAGAAAATATTCGTAAGTCTTCTATAGCAGTATAAAATCTCTGAGACCCCATTTTCTCTAATGTTATCAGGGGAGTGTTTAGTATTTTATTAAAGATTTTCTTTTCATTGTTGTACAGTATCTCGTACGAATAAACGTTGAGCTTTTTTTGAAAGAATATATTCAGCAAGTAAGTGTATATGACAATCGAAACAAAAACGATTCCCATATAATCCGTTTGAAATTCTTCTTTTCCAGAAATTACATTATTGATAATGTAAACAATTCCGAAACTCAGAATCGTATTGGGAAAGGCATAAAGCAGTATATATAGAATTTGTGAAAGTTTTAATTTTAGCATTTTTTTATTTTTTAAATCAATATTAGTTTTTGCTTTATTTTTCAATAGAAGCCTGACAGCAGCTCATAATTATATTTCCTAACTCAAAGGGATGGTCATGAATAAAAAAGTGGTTTCCTTTTAAAATTTTAAATTCAAGATCCATATTGGTAAAATTGCTCCAATTTTCGATTCTGCTATTGAGTTCCTCTTCATTGCCCATCATGGCAAAAATTGGAACGTTTATCTGTATTCCTTTTTCTGAAAAAAAGTATTTCTCAAGACATTCAAAATCAGCACGCATTATCGGAGCAAAGTATTGATACAATTCCTCATTATCCAGCACCTCTCTTGGTACGCCGCCGAGTTTTTCCAGAACCTCTTTAAATTGAAAATCATCTAATAAATAACGAATAATATCTTCTTCTTTTTTTATTCCTGGACCTGGATTTCCTGATACAATCAATTTTTCAGGAGGATCGCCAACAGCCTCCAATCTCTGTGCTAGAGAAAGACTAATGGTCGCTCCCATGCTATGCCCGAATAGTACATAAGGAGCATCGTTTCTGAGTTTTTTTATCTGAGAAAAATAGTCCTGAATTACTTCGCTTTTTGTTTTCAATAATTTTTCACTAAACCGTTTTCCCCGTCCGGGCAGTTCAAGAGCAATAAACTCAATATTGGGATCTATATATTTTTTAAGAAAATCATAGGAGTAAACGCTGCCACCAGCAAAGTGCAGTAGAAATAGCTGAAACCGATTAGTTGTATCCATGTGTATTTAGTTTTATGAATGTCAATTTTTTATATCCTTTTAATTTTGATGCATTTGGTTGTCTCCCCTGGAATTAATAAACTGCGTTTTTTTCCTTAACCAGTCCCAATAATGCTTTTAAACCGCTGTCGAGTGAAATCTCATTTTTCTTTTTTTCATAGAGGTCATTGCTGCACAAAATTTCAATTTCTAAAGCGTTATTAAATAAAATAGCTTTCATCGAAACGGTATTTGATACCGTTTTATAGTGTTCTTGAGTTACTTTTACCTCATTTGTCCCGGCTTCTTTAACCTGACTTTCATCTAGTAAAAAATTATAGCTTCCCACAACATTCTGGTCAATATCCTTTTGCAAATTGCTTTGGACCTCTTGTTTAATAATTTCGTAAGGAGTCAATTGATGTAATCTCGCTTCTAAATAATTCTCATAGGCAGAGAAGATATAATCCTGATTAAAGTCATAATTATCCTTTATTTTTTTATAGGGTACAGGCAACCCGTTGTTTATAACACCGGGTAATAATTCTAAATTAATTCCAGGGATAACGGCTTCACGGCAGGTCACTAAAATTGTAAACAAATCTTTAAATTCGATCGCCGCTTGGGTTAACAAAAATTGGTATAGGCCATTACATAAGGCATTAATAGGAAGATTCATTTTTTTACCCAGCGCTGTTATCTCATCAAATCTCTTACCTGTAATCCTTATTTTTTGGCAAACAGGATGATTATCTTTTTTAATACTGCTCACATTGTCATATAATAGTCCCTTACTTAGCGTATCTATCCAATATTCTTTCTCTTTTAATCCATCCCCAGAAGCAAGAAATTTTTTCTGCCATTCGATGAATTTAAAATAATGGACATAAGCTACCCCTGGTAGATTTTTATGATTTTCAAAATAATCGGTTAATTCCTTATGTACCATTTTTGTTGAATAATCATCCAGTAAAGAATGATGAATACACAAATACACTTCTGCTGTACTGGTATTTTTATCTACTAAAAGATTTACTCTTATTAATTCTTCGTTGATTATATCGTATGCTTTGTTATAATTTGAAACGATTTGTGTTGAAATCTCATCCTTATCATTATTATTCAAAATGGTGAATTTAATTTTTTGATCTTTCCCCGAAATGAATCTTTGAATCAGCTTATCGTTTTTAAGTTCATATCGCACACATAAGGATGGAAACCTGGAAATTAAATGTCTAAATTCATTTTCAAAATTATCTTCCTGAAATTCCGAAACTTTAAATTTTAATACCACCTGAGAAAAATCAAGCTTTGTGTAAATACGCTGGTTAAATGAAAGTTCAGATTCCTCATTAATTTTTATTTCACCTGCAACATTATCCTCTACAGTATTATCAACTTTATTTTCAAGAGCACAAAGATCAGATTTTATCATTTTTGCCAAATCTTCTAAAACCGGATGATGCAGAAGATCGGTGATTTTCAAATAAAAGCCGGCATTTTTTAATTGCGTAATTATTTGAATTGACTTAATAGAGTCACCTCCCAAATTATAAAAACTGTCTTTTATGCTTATCATATCATGTTTCAGAACTTCTGAACATATGGAAACCAAAAGTTTCTCTTCTTTGGTTTTAGGCGCTGCATATTCTTCCTTAATTAAATCCTTTAATTGTATGGCCGGCAAAGATGATCTGTCGACTTTTCCGTTTGATGTTAAAGGAATTTCTTCTACCTGAACATAATAGCTTGGAAGCATATAATCAGGTAAGAGAGCGCTTAAATTTTGCTGTAAAACCTTCTTATCTAAAGCAATATCCGAAATGTAATATGCTACAATATTTTTATCTTTATCCACTATTACAACACACTGGCGTATTGATTTTTCAAGTGAAAGGGATTTTTCAATTTCCCCCAGCTCTATTCTGTGACCTCTGATCTTTACCTGATCATCCTGTCTTCCTTTATATTCAATGTCACCACCAGATATCCATCTTCCGATATCACCTGTTTTATACATGCGTTCTCCCGAAATAAAAGGGTTATTGATAAATTTCTCCGAATTCAGCTTCGGGCGGTTAAGATATCCTCGTGCCAGGCCTGCGCCAGCAACATACAGTTCTCCAAAAACTCCTTCAGGAACCAACTGTTTTGATTCATCTAATATGTAGCAGCTTAAAGTAGGAATAGCTTTTCCGATATTTGACTGCTCAAAATTTATCTCTTTTTCACCAATCTCTTTGTAGGTAACATGAACAGTAGTCTCTGTTATGCCATACATATTAATGATTTTTGCTGCAGGATATTTTTTATTCCAGTCCAGTAGCAAGAACGGGTTTAGCGCCTCTCCTCCAAAAATTATATTTCTTAGCTTAAAATCACGCTTTTTATTTGACTTTTCACAATCTATCAGGTTATAAAATGCCGAAGGTGTTTGATTAAGTATAGTTACAGACTGATCGTATAATAGTTCTAAAAACTCTGGTGTGTTTTGTGCTACTTCTTTGGGTACCACTATTAACTTTCCACCATAAAGCAAGGCACCGTACATTTCCCAAACCGAAAAATCAAAACTATAGGAATGAAACATAGTCCAAACATCATTTTCATTGAAATCGAATAAAGGTTTTTCGGTAAAAAAGAGTCTTACAACGTTTCTATGTTCCAATAAGGTCCCTTTTGGATTACCTGTTGTACCTGAGGTATATATAACATAGGCAAGATGATGCGGCTTGATATATTTTTTCAGATTTTTTGTTGAAAATTCTTTTTGTATTGCACTGAATTTTACCAGTTCTTCCTGACCTATTACCACTTTACACTCACTATCCTTTTCTATATAAGCGATTCTTTCATCAGGATAATTTACATCGATAGGCACGTAGGCTGCGCCAGATTTTAAAATCCCTAAAATCACCACAATCATTTGCTCAGATCTATCGAGTTTTATTCCTATTAGATCATCCGGTACAATATTGTATTGTTTTCTAAGGTATAGGCCTAATTGATTTGCCTGTTCATTTAGCGCTCTGTAGCTCAAAGTTTTACCCTGAAAAACTACCGCTGTATTATCCGGAGTTCTATCGACTTGTTCTTCAAATAAATCAAGAATTGTTTTATCTTTTGGGTAGTTTGCCGCAATGTCACCAAAACCGTTTACCAATTGTGTTTTTTCGGTTTGTGTTAAATAATTTATATTTTTAATTTGCTTGTTTTCATGCAATGAAACTTCAGCTAAAAGTTGTTTGAAATGCTGTAAAAATTTAACAACCGACTCCCTTTCGTAAATGTCGTTATTGAAGTTTAATACTAAATTTAAGTCTTCGCCTACTTCTGTAAAATGAAATTCAAAATCACATTTACATCTCTTGGTGCCCAAATTTTTAATTTCGTCTGACTTTTCCTGGCTAAATGCGTCCTTTTTAAAGGCTATATTGTTATATGTAACAGACATATCGTACAATGAATTGCGACTCAAATCTTTTTGAATGTTCAAATCAGATACCAGAACATCAAATGGATAATCCTGATACTCGTAAGCTAATAATGTGTTCTGTTTTAAACGTTTAAAAAAAGAAAGAAAGCTTTCATTTTGATCAATTTGACTTCTTAAAACCAATGTTTTTGCGTAGTACCCTATTTGATTGTAAAGTGCTTTTTCCTGTCTTCCTGATATTGGAAAACCAATAACAATATCATTTTCATTTGTATACTTGTTAACCAATACTTTGACAACTGCCAAAACGGCTATAAACAAACTGCTTTTTTCTGACTGGGCCATTTTTCGCAAATTAGCGAGAAGATCAGACGAAATGTTTGTTTCCAACGAATATCCGTTGTAGGTTTTAAATCTTGGTCTCTTTTTAAAACTTAACAAATCCAGAACAGGCAATTTGCCTGATAACTGACTCAGCCAATATTCTTTATGCTTTTGTAAACTGCCATCCAGAATTATTTTAGATTCCCAGGCAGCAAAATCTTTATATTGAATTTGTATTTCCTCTACATTGGCACGATTTCCCGTTAAGAGCGCTTCATAATAAAGTCCGATTTCTTTTTCTAATATTTCCATCGACCAGCCGTCACAAATAATATGATGAATATTGAAATAAAAGACATACGTTTCGTCTGATATCTGAAAAAGGGAAATCCTCACTAGCGGTCCATTTTCCAAATCAAAAGCCTGATTGGAATCCAGATCGATAGCCTCTGAGATGATCTTCTCGTAATTTGCGTTTTCTCTCAGATCTTCAATTGGCACATTAAATGCCAGCTGGTTTCTCTCCAGTACAATTTGTTTTAATACTCCCTGATTGTCAAGTTTAAAAACAGTTCTCAATATTTCATGTCTCTCAATGACGCAATCTATTGCCTTGATAAACAATTCTTTGTTGGAGATACCATTTATAACTTTCTGTAAAGGCATATTGTGAGCAATTGATGCTTCTTTGAACTGGCTCATAAACCATATACCTCTCTGACCTGAAGAAACTAAATAACTATCTGATTTTTCGACTAATGAAATAGCAGAATTGTTAGACTCTTTTTTATTTTTTAAAAAATTTATCACTTCATTTTTGTTGTCTTTAATCTTCTTTAAGACATCCGAAGAAATTTTATTTTTAAACGATATTATTTCTATATTTTCCTCCTCATTAAGTACTAATTGGATATCATCATTTTGTAGATCCTTAAAAAGGCTTTCTATTTCTTTTTTCATTGTGCTAAGATTTTTCGTGATGCTTAAAGTCTGATGGCTATGTAATTGTTTTTTTACAGAGACAAATTATTGTTTGATTATATTTTTTTACTGATCTAAAAAACTGTGGCTTTTCTTTACAGTTGTATTGTATTTTAAATACCCTATTACGTTTTTTAACCTCTACTGACTCCACTTTATCCGAGAAATAATCGTGAAAGAAATTAAAAAATCTGCTCTCGGCACAGATACTTGGATAGTGATTTCTCTATACTGTAGCTGTGCGATTCAACAACATGCATGAAAAATTGTTTTTTAATATTCAATTGTTTTTTCACCAAACAATCTCTCTGCATCTATTCCTCTTTTAATACATTCATTTACCAATTTGTTAGATTCTACTATTGGTCTTGATTCATCTGTATATTTAATAGAACTGATAAATTGAAGCCAGGGTTCCAATCCCATTGCGTAAACAAATACATTTTTAGGATTAAAAATATCAACCAGTGAGATCCCCTGATCGAAATTGCATCCTGCTAATCTCCTGGAGAAATCTTTATCTCTTTCGAGTTTTTCTGAAAGTAAAGGCCCGTAAAGCCATGATAATGGGGCGCCATCACATTCCATTCCCAGAAATAGTATGTCTACATCACCTACAATATTATGAATCCTTTCATATATTTTTGGTTCGATATTACAGGAGTCAGCTACAAATAATACTTTAAAGTCATTATGAAGTTTTACATGGTAGCAAAGTTTAGTTCTAATATCAATATCGGAGTGTTCGCCCAGAAAAGGCAGCCCGGTAATGGTACACTTATCCATTTCGATACTCTCCATATCATCTAATTCTATTACGTTTTGGAAACCAATATTTTTAAACATCAGCCTTAAATTAGGATCCTGAAGGTTTCCTTTTCCGCTACTTGGAATTATGATGTTTTTTATCGAATGGCGCAATTGCAGTAAAGTCTCCAGTAAGATATGATCCTGATGATTATGGGTAATCAAAACATAGTCTATTTTCTCGGGAAGATCGTTTATTGTATATCGCTTTACATCTGTTTCGTATCCGTCATAACTGATTACCGGATCAATTAAAATTGAAATTTCATCGGTTTCAACTAAAACACAGGCATGACCAAAATAACGGGTCCTAACGCCTTTATTGGCATATTTTTCATATTCAGCAGGAGCCTGATTTGTAAAAAAGGAATCAAATAAACCCTCCTGCTCACTTAAAATTCCCAAGGTATTTTTGATTTTATTATAATCAGATGGAATTCTTTTCATTTTAAACAATTCATCAATAAGATTTGATTTAAATGGCACGTCTAAATGAATTAAATTTTCATCATTTAATCTTGGTGTACTTAAAACAAAAGATCTTGAGTCATCGGCTTCTACAAGTTGTAAAGAGATCGATTGTGAAGATTCTTCATAATATTTACTTTTATAGAGTAAGGCCTCAAAAAATCTGAAATTTGGATTATTGTTCAAATCATAATACAATTCAACAAAGCCTCTTAAAATTTCAGGAACTTTTTCATATAACGCATCCAGAGAATATCCTTTTGCCTCTTTTTTCAGCATATCGGTAAGTTCTATTATGGCTTCCCGAAATTCAAGCACATCCTTTCTGCTTGCAAGTGTTGTATCATACAATTCTTTAATTTCCTCAACGCGGCCTCCGTTGTAATCAATAAATGGCCCTCCTAGCATTTTAGGATCTTTTACCGCGGCAGCGTGTATTTTTGGATTCTTAATATAAGATTCCATAATTTTTAAATGTCTGTCTTTTATATTCATAGCCGCTGTGGCAGGAGATACTAAATGAGGCCAGGCATACCATCTGTCGATGAGTCCTTCAATTGCGACATTCAATTTTAAATAACGTTCTTCGTTTGTTGTGCTCATTTTCTTTAAGTTTTAACGGTGTATATTTTTTTTACTAAATGGTTATCTTATCCACAATCTCTCTGTGAAGGTTAGATTCCTGCGAGTTTTTCTCAATTTGTTCTGACAGTTCCCCAATGGTTGAATATTGAAATAAATCTGCTATTTTGATTTTTAAATCAAACTCTTTTTGTATTTCTGAGATGATAGTAATAGCTTTAATACTATGACCACCCAATTCAAAGAAATCATCTGTTGTGCTTATTGTTTTTACTTGTAAAACATCCTGCCAGATTTTGGAAAGCATTTTTTCTACATCACTGCAAGGGGCAATATATTGGTTTCTAATAATATCAGCATCAGACACTTCAGGTAGTGCTTTTCGATCTACTTTCCCATTTGTGGTGAGCGGAATTTTTTCAACTTCAACATAATAATTAGGAATCATGTACAGCGGCAGTTTGTCTTGAAGATAGGTTCTTAATTCCCTTTTATTAACCTCTTCAATACTCACATAGTAGGCAACAAGTACTTTTTCTCCTTTTTGCTCTTTTGCCTCTACCACAACCTTTATCAATTCGTTAGAAAAAGCCGCTAATACTGATTCAATTTCCCCTAGTTCAATTCGGTGTCCTCTTATTTTTAACTGATCGTCTACTCTTCCTAAAAATTCTACCGTACCATCAGAGAGCCATTTGCCTAAATCTCCTGTTTTATATATTTTTTCTCCTTTTTTGAAAGGATTTGAAATAAATTTTTCGGCAGTTAACCCTATTTGATTCAGATAACCTTTTGCTAATCCCTTACCTCCTATACAAATCTCGCCAACAATTTCTTTAGGTTGTAACTGATGTAAATCATCCAAGATGTAGATATCAACATTCGACAAAGGTTTTCCTATTGGTACACTATTGGTCGTATGCTTACTTCCCTTTTCTTTTTTATAAATTGTCGCACAAATACTGGCTTCTGTTGGTCCATATTCGTTATGATAAGTACCATATTGCAGAAATTGATTGATTTTTTCAATGTTTGGTGATTCACCTCCTGTAATTAAAGTACTTAATCCTTTTAGGGAATTGATATCTATTATTTTAAATATTGCAGCAGGTAATGTTGCCAGTTCAATTTCATTTTCTATGATATAATCTGCTAAAAGGGCCGTGTCTTTTCTTTTATCTTCCCCTATAACGTATAAGCTGCATCCAGATAAGAGTGCTACAAAAATTTCAGAAATCGAAGCATCAAATGAAAATGACAGATATTGTAAACTTCTTTTTGCTTCTTTGATTTCTAAAGCATTAATTAAGGAAAGAATGGTATTCACTACTCCTGCATGCTGTACCATTACACCTTTTGGCTGGCCTGTAGAACCCGATGTATAAATTACATATGCTAAGTCATCGGGCGATATGCTTACCTTTTCAATCTGATCTGTTATTTTTAAATCCTGATTATTCTGGTCCATTAAAAATAGATCTCCTGTATAATAATCTAACCCTGAAGTGCAGGAATCTTCTGAAATCAGTAATTTTAATTGTGTATCTTCAATTATGAATCTTTTGCGATCGTGCGGCAATTCAACATCAATAGGAACGTATACACCTCCCGCTTTTAATATGGCAAGAATAGAAATAATTGACCACTCGCTTCTATTTAAATGTACCCCAACCGGCTCTCCTTTGATAATATTAAACTTGTTTGTTAAAGTGTCCGAGACCTGGCTAGAAACAGAATCTAGTTCTCTGTATGTCAACTCCTTACCATCACAAAAAACCGCAATATTATCCGGAGTTCGCGCTAATTGGTCTGAAAATAAATCTACAAGCGTTTTATTTGTTAAAAAATGATCTCCGTTAGTATTAAAATCTTCAAGGAGCTCTTCTTTCTCCACTTTCGTTACATAATCAATATCAGTTAGCTGAATTTCTGGGTCGGAGCAAAATTGTGCTACCAAGCCTGAAAAATGAGCCGAAAGATTTTTTATAAGTCCTGTATCAAATACATTTGGGTTGTATCTGAATTCAACCTTAAATGCTTCTGCAGAAGGCGCGATAATTGTACTGAAATCATAATTAGTCTGCTCAAAAACATTAATTTCCTCGATCGTTAATTTTTGTTCTTTTTGGCTGTATAACTCATCTATATCTTCTTTTACTGCTTCTTGTATGAGGTAATTTTCAAATACCATTAAGTTATTAATCAGGTCCATTCCCGGAATACTTTGAGACTGCACTTCGGATAAATTTATATAATGGTGCGCAGTGCTTTTCAAAATTTCAGTATGCAATTTTTTTAAAAACGTTTTAGGACTATCACCTTTGTCGTATTGCACACGAACAGGTATCGTATTGATAAAAAGCCCCACCATATTTTCGACACCGGAAAGTTCTCCGGGTCTTCCTGAAACTATTGAACCAAAAACGGCATCTTTTGTATTGTTATATCTTGAGAGTAAATATCCCCAAACCCCCTGCATAAATGTACTGGGCGTTATTTCAATTTCCTGGCACAGATTTTTTAACTTATCAAATAAATCGCCTTTGATCTGGAAAGATTCTTTTGCTAATTTCGAATTTCCTGCCAGTTCTTTTTTCCTTTTAAAAGGAATATTGGTAGCAGATTCAACGCCGCTCAGATAATTTTTCCAATAGTTCAATGAAACATTTTTATCTACATCTGAAAGCCAGTTGATGTATTCTGAATATTTAGCCGGCTTTGAAAGGTTGTTTGCCTGACCTGTGTTAATAGAGGTCAAAATACTGTAAAAATCATTGACAAGAATACTCATGCACCAGCCGTCCATTAAAATATGGTGATGGCTCCAAATAAATACGAATTTCTCAGCGGTTATTCCTAAAACGGTTAATCGCATTTGAGAGGGCTTCTCCAAATTAAAGCCCTTAGTTTTATCCTCCTCTTTTACTTTTTCAATATACTGCTCTATTGTATCGTTTTCAGAGATTTCTTCATACGAGAAATTACTTTGAATATTTTTGTACACGATTTGCAAAGGCACACCTCCTATATCATTAGTAAATCTTGTTCGTAAAATAGAATATCTGGAAATTAATGCGTCATAAGCCTGCTTAACCGAGTCTATATTTATTCCTTCGGTATTTATTGTGTAAGCAAATTGCTCAAAATAAGCAGGACTTGACTTATCTAATAACCAATGATAATACATTCCTTGCTGCAAAGGAGATAAGGTATAAATATCTTCTATGTTATGATCTTCATTTAAAGCCGTTAGTGCTTTATAGGTGATTTTTTTATACGTTAAATCAGAGGGCGTTAAATGATTTTTCTTTTCTGCAGCTAGTGTTTCTATTAGATTTTCAAGCTGGTTTTGATAAGATACCACTAGATTCTCTATGGTTTCATCATTAAATAAAGTATCAGCGTAGCGAATTGACATACTTAATTGACCAGAAACCATTATCCCGGAAACATTTAGCAAAATGGTATTGTTGCTATTGGCAGGGTCTATGGATCGTCCTATATTCTCTGATGAAAATTCAAATAATACTTCTTCTTTATTACCCCCTACATTATTTCCAAAATCTCCAAGATAATTAAACTGAATACTGGGAGCCATATCATTTGTAAATCGTTTGTCGAGATAATTTAAAATACCGTAATCTATACCTTTGTTGGGTATTTTGCGTAGAGATTCTTTTACTCTCACTAATACATTTCCATCGGATTGTGATACATCTAAAACAAACGGATAAACACTTGTAAACCAACCAACTGTTCGCCCTACATCTATTCCATCGATTATTTCTTCCCTTCCGTGTCCTTCCATTTTAACAACACTTTTTTCAACTCCAAAAACATCCTGTATGGCGAGTCCAAGCCCCGTAAGCAATATGTCATTGATTTCAGTGTTATAAACATCATGAACCTGAGTTTGCAATTTTTGAGTAAGGTTATGGTCCAAAACAAAACCGTTAGATTTTTCTGTTTTTAAAGCACTCTTCTCATCTTTATAATCCGTAGGCAATAAGGCAATTTCTTCCTTAGTGATTTCTTCCCAATACAGCCTGGTTTGCTGAATTTTTTCACTCTTGGCATATTCTGCCTGACGAGATGCCCAAAGTTGAAATGAGTCTGTTTTTAATGGCAGGTTACTTTGGCCATTTGCTAAATAAGTACTGTACAAGTTAGACAAATCTTCCAAAAGAATACGCCATGACACACCATCAATAACCAAATGATGAACAATTAATGCCAAACGATCGCCATCAGACATTCTAAAATGCCCTACCTGAAATAATATACCTGAATTTATATCAAAGCCAGATTGCAATTTTGCTCCCAATTGGTTTAAGGATTCTAATTCATCTGACTGCTGTGTTAAATCATAAAAATTGATTTTGTAATGTTCCGATACAGAATCATGGTTATATTGCGACCATGAATTATTTTCGAATTTAAATTCCATTCTTAACGCATCGTGATGCGCTACCAATGCTTTAATACTTTGTTCGAGCACTAAAGAATCTACTGCTGATTTACTTTTTAATAAAACAGACTGATTGTAATGGTTTTTATTAGAAATAGCATCACTCTCAAAAAAATAATATTGAATTGGCGTTATTTTTACTGCTCCTGTTATTTCTGATTGATCGACAACATTTAAATTCGATTTAACCAATTTTGCTAAGTCTTCAAGAATAGGATTTCGCAAAATTTGATCTACTTTGAGTGTATATCCCATTTGCTTTAATCTTGAAACTACTAAAATTGATTTAATAGAATCTCCTCCTAGATTATAAAAACTCTCTTTTATACTGATGTTTTCATATTTTAAGACCTCAGACCAGATACTAGTTAAAAGTTGTTCTTCTTTAGATCTTGGTGCGACATATTCTTCTTTAATAAAATCTTTTTCAGCTACGCCCGGCAATACTTTATAATCAATTTTTCCATTTGATGTTAAGGGAATAAAATCCAATTGAACGTAAAAACCCGGAAGCATATAATCTGGTAAAATCTTATTTAAATTATTTTGAAGCGCTTTTTTATCGATTTTTTTATCTGAAACATAATACGCAACAATATATTTTTCTGCATTGAATTCACTAATTTTTACCACAACCTGAGTAATATCTGGAGAAAAACCAGCT